>JARFQM010000285.1 GCA_029287755.1 Desulfofustis sp.
GTAATGTAGAATAGAATAACTGAGCTGACTTTTGCTGTCAACCTATTTATCAAGGTGACCGTCCCCTGCAACAGCGAAAGAATAATTGTTGACTACCCGTAAGGCTGGCGGACCAGTCAGTAGAAACTCATCAACGGTTTGAGCAGGGATTAGAGAGAAAATTCACCACGGTTTATTCACTCGCTCAGCGCTGCAGCGACCTGGCCTCTGGCATCTGAGATTGAGGTTCTTGTTCCCGTGTCTTCCTGGTATGATAGCGCGGTATCTCAAAAATTAATCGTCATGATCCGATGTTGAAAATTCTCTCCATCACCGGTCCGGTTTATCTGATCATACTCCTCGGTTACCTGGCAACCCGCAGCGGGTTGTTCGCCAGGTCCGAGATGCAGGTGCTTGGCAAGTTTGTCATCAATCTGGCGATACCCGCTCTTTTATTCAAAGTTTCATCAGAACGGGAATTGGGAGAGATCTTCAACCCGACTTATCTCCTCGCCTATCTTGCCGGATCGCTGTTGGTGGTCTGTGGAGGATATTTTTGGAGCAGGCGCATGGCGGGATATTCGGCCACCGTGGCCACCTTTAATGCTCTGGGAATGTCCTGCTCCAACAGCGGTTTTATCGGCTTTCCCATTTTACTGCTCTTTGTGGAACAGGTTGCCGGCATTTGCTTTGCCCTGAACATACTTGTCGAGAATCTGATTATCTTACCCATAATTCTGGCTCTGGCCGAGCACAGTCGGGGTGGAAATTTACCGTGGTACCGGCTCTTTTTGCGCACCTTGGGACGACTGGCATTGAACCCCTTGATAATCGCCCTGACCGCTGGTGTGCTCACCTCAGTCAGCCAGATTGATCTGCCGGTCATGATTACCCGGACTGTTGAGCTGCTTGCTGTCTCCTGCACTGCGCTCGCCCTGTTTTTTATTGGTGGAACGCTCGTTGGGGTACAGTCAAAAGGTAATATCTCACGAATTTCATTAATTGTGGTCGGTAAACTCATTATCCATCCTCTGGCCGTTTTCTTCAGTATCCTTCTGCTGCCCGTTGCGGGGTTACCGACTTTGGCGGCACCCATGGCTGCCGGGGCCGTCATCTCGGCTGCGGTGCCGATGCTCAGCATCTACTCCATTCTGGCCTTAAAATATGGAGAAGAAGATATATGCAGCGCGGCCATGCTGATTGCCACTCTGATATCCTTTTTTACACTCAATCTGCTTCTGGCGGGTATCAACCACTTTTTATAACCATTGAGGCCTGGAAAATTCATACGGCATCGAAAATCTCAGCGTATACCGCAGAGTCACCAATGACAATTTCCCGCACTGATCTTCAAGGGCTGAAACCATGACCACGCAAAACTATTTTGAACCAAGAGAAAAAGGTGAGCACGCCATTGTTCTCGAGGGAAACAAAGAGATATTCGGCTCCGGGGCTCTGGCCGAAGTCGGAGCGCACGCCCATCACCTCGGTATGCGGCGTGTTGCCCTTTATACGGATCCCCAGGTCGGCAAACTCCCCTGGCTGGAGACAGTTGAGAAATCCCTGCGGGACCGTGGCATCAGGGTATCGATCTTTACCGGCGTGGAAATAGAACCAAGCGACCGCTCTCTTAAAGCCGCCGTCCGATTCGCCGAAGAGGATGATTTTGATGGATTTGTCAGCATCGGCGGCGGATCTGTCATCGACACCTGCAAGGCCGTCAGCCTCTATGCCAGTTACCCTCCGGAACACTTCCTCGACTATGTAAATCAGCCGCTGGGCAGGGCTTTGCCTGCCCCCGGACCGCTCAAACCTCATATCGCCTGTCCGACGACCTTCGGTACCGCCAGCGAATGCACCAGTGTGGCCATCTTCAACTTCTTGGAACTGGGCACCAAGGCAGGCATCTCGAACCGGGCCATCAAACCAGCATTGGGGATTGTCGATCCCGAAGCCCTGCAAACCCTGCCGGCCCCCGTGGTTGCAGCCAATGGCATGGATGTCTTCAGCCATGCGGTGGAATCCTATACTGCCAGGCCCTATACCCAGAGACCGGCGCCCGCTGACCCGACTAACCGGCCGGTGATCCAGGGGGCCAACCCCATCAGTGATCTGAATTGCTTAGAAGCGATTCGTTTGATAGGCAGCAACCTGATCGAAGCCGTCAGGAATCCTGATGATGGCGGCGCCCGTGAACAACTCTCTTGTGCCGGCCTGCTGGCCGGCATCGGCTTCGGCACGGCCGGCTGCAACCTTCCCCATGGCATGTCATATGCAGTCTCGGGCCTGGTGCGGGATTATCGCGCCGCCGGCTGGCCCCAGGATAAACCGCTGGTTCCCCATGGATTTGCGGTGATTGTCAACTCCCCTTCAGTCTTTCGCTTCATGGGCCCCACCTGTCCGGCCAGGCATCTGGAGGCGGCACGGGCCTTGGGTCTTGTTGATGACGGCAGAGCGCCAGGCGACCTCCTGGCCGCTGGCCTGATCGACATTATGCGTACTATCGGCGTACCCAACGGCCTACGGGGCCTGGGGTATGGCGATGATGACCTTGACGCGCTGACCGAAAAGGGCTGGAAGCAGCGGCGGGTGGTCGACAATGCGGCGAGACAGATCAGTAAAGAAGAAATGAGGGAAATCTTTGCAGGAGCCCTCCGCTATTGGTAAGATGTGTCACGGTGCTGCAGCTGACTTACTATCGTATCGATTTCGTTTACAAATATGATCCACCCAGAGAGGTTGCTGAGACACCCCGGCAGCTGGGGCGGCACCACCTCCACTACAAGAGAAAGATAGTTTCATGCAAGGTAACGATTACAAAAATATAATTTTCACCGGCTTTATGGGCACGGGTAAAACCACTGTGGGCAAATTGCTGGCTGAAAAACTGGGCCGTGACTTTATTGATACCGATGAGCTGATCGAGAAGCGCCAGGGACTGAGTATCCCGGAAATCTTTGACAAATTGGGGGAGTCCTCCTTTCGCCAAATGGAGGCTGACATCGCCAGGGAACTGGGCCAGAAAGAAGGGCTGGTGATTTCAACCGGGGGGCGCCTGATGCTTGACCCCGCCAATGTCGCCGCCCTGAGCGCCAATGGACGGGTGTTCTGCCTGGTTGCCACTCCCCAGGAGATTTTATCGAGAATCGAAGGTGACACGGAACATCACCGACCATTGCTCGACGTGCCCAACCCGGGCGAGCAGATCGTCGAACTTCTGCAGGAGAGGAAAAAAGGCTATCAGCGTTTTCTGAAGATGACGACGGATGAAAAACATCCCGCCGACATCACCACGGATCTGCTCGATTTCATGCAGAAAAGCCAGACCCATTTCGCCGTTGAGATCCCTTCTTATCCCCATGAATATATTGTCGGCAACGGTATCTTACCCTTCACCCGCCAACTGGCTGGAACCGATGGCATGCTGGTGGTGATCACCGACACCGTGGTCGAAGAAATCTATGGTCAGAGCTGCGGCGCCGTCGACCACCTGATCACCATCCCCGAAAGTCGCCAGAAGAAGACCTTGGCAACCGTGCAGGCGGTCTACGATCAACTGGTGGATATCGGTTTTGATCGATCGGGCACCATAGTTGCCCTGGGAGGCAGCGTCATCGGCGACATCGCCGGCTTTGTCGCCGCCACCTACATGCGGGGCGTCAACCTGGTGCAGTGTCCCACGAGTCTGCTGGCCATGGCCGACACCAGCATCGGAGGCAAAAACAGCCTCGATCTGGCGCAGGGAAAAAATCTCATCGGCAGCTTCAAGCAGCCGTCTCTGGTGATTGCCGATGTAGCCACCCTCATGACCCTGCCCGTGGAGGAACTGATCTCCGGCATGGCCGAGGTTATCAAACATGGTCTGCTGGCCGATACCGACCTCCTGGAAAAGGTGGAAAAGGGGTCCTGGCCGATTAAAGCAGAATCGCTGCACTCGTCCTTTTCCGAGCTTCAGGCTCTGGTAGCACAATCAATACAGGTGAAAATATCTTATGTGCAGAAGGATCCCTTCGATGAAGGGATACGCAAGCAATTGAACATGGGGCACACCTTTGCGCATGCCGTAGAAAAGGTAAGCAACAACACCATCCGTCACGGCGAAGCGGTGGCCATGGGTATCGCAGCCGCTACCGATCTTTCCGCTAGAATGGGATATTGTGACCACGATCTGAAAAACCGCATTGATCTGATCCTTGACAAAGTCGGTTTACCCAATCGAATCCCAGCCGCTCTCTCACCTGGTTCAATACTCGACACCATGAGAAAAGACAAAAAGAGACTTGCCCAGTCACTCCGACTCGTACTCCCCATTAAAGTGGGACAGGTTTTTGTCGCTGATGATATAGACAACAGGGATATACTCAAGACACTCGAGGCAATGTCCGGCCCAGGCAGGTAATTCAAACCCAGTTGCCAGGATGACAACAGAAAACGAAGCTGCCGATAAGATGATGGTGGTATCGCTTTAATGGCGTTTTTCACCATATTTCTCAACGTCATGATGCCGGTCTTCGGCATCGTCGTGATCGGCTATTTCCTCGGCAATCGTCTGAATCTCCAGGCCGGGACACTGACCAAAACCGCCTACTACATCCTGGTCCCCTGTTTTATTTATGAGGCAATAAGCAATGCCGAGATAGCTGTGCAGGACGCCCTCAAGTTATTCTGCTTTGTGGTCATCTCCCAGCTTATTATTGCCTTGATTGCGGGGGCTTACGCCCGCCTGCTCGGCCGCTCGCGGGAAGTGATCGCCGCCTTTGTCATTGTGGCCATAGCCGGTAACGTCGGCAATTACGGCATCGCGGTGATTATTTTCAGATTAGGCGAAGCAGCCACCGCTTCGGCCACTATCTTCTATGTGATCATGTCAATAACCATCTTTATCGGCAGTGTCGGCATCGCCGGCTGGGCGCGCGGGGGAAGCAGCGGCATGCTGCGCGGCTTGGTGAAAACGCCGGCGATCTGGGCAGCCGTGCTGGGTCTGCTGGCCGCGGGAAATGATCTGGTCCTGCCGACCATGACGGCAAGGCTGATAGGGCTGCTCGCTCAGGCGATGATTCCCATTATGCTGCTGTCTTTGGGGTTGCAGTTGCTGGAGCAGAAACAGCTGCGTTTTTCGGCCGATCTGCTGAGCGCATCCTGTTTTCGACTGCTGGTCGCCCCGCTCATCGCCGCCGCAATAGCCATGCCCTTCGGCCTGGGTGAAATCGACCATGCTTCTGGAGTTCTTCAATTCGGCATGCCGACGGCTGTGGTGGCGACGATCATCGCCAAAGAACACGACATCGACCCGACCTTCATTATTTCCGCAGTCGTTTTCACCGTCCTCGCCAGCCTGATCACGCTGCCCCTTATCATGCTGGCCGTCTGACCGGCCAGGATGGACTGCCCGCAGGATGGGCTGGTCAGCCCAATTCTTCAGATGGTGTAGGCCGAGAAACCGCCGTCAATCGGCACCACCACACCGGTGACAAATTTCGCAGCATCCGAGAGCAGCCAGATGACCGCACCCAAGAGATCCTCGGGTTCACCGTAGCGGCCCATGGGCGTGCGAGCGATCACCTTTTGGGCCCGTTCTGACAGCTCTCCGGTCTCTTGGTCCACATGCAGGAAGCGAAGCTGTTCGGTCATGAAAAAACCGGGTGCAATCGCATTTACCCTGATCCCCGTGCGGGAAAAATGTACTGCAAGCCACTGGGTAAAATTGCTCACCGCGGCCTTTGCAGCCGAATAAGCGGCAACTTTGGTCAACGGGGTAAGCGCGCTCATCGATGATATGTTGACTATGGAGCCCTTCCCCTGTTCCACCATCGACCTGGAAAATGTCTTGATGGTGAGAAACGTACCCAGAAAATTCAAATCAAAAACCTGACGGAATCCGGCCAGGTCCAGGTCAAAAAATCCCCTGCTTCCATCGTGCAGCGGCCCCTTGACGGTCAGGAACTCCTGCTCGGTCGACCCGCGCGGGTCGTTGCCGCCGGCTCCGGGGATGAGCAGATCCACCGCCCCCCATTTGCCGACAACCGCTGCATGGCATGACTCGAGATCATCCGTGTTCAAGACATCGCAGGCCAGGGCCAGGGCCTGGCCCCCGTTTTTATTAATTTCTGCGGCTCTGTTCTCGGCTTTTTCAAGGCTGATATCCACTATCGCGACCCTGCACCCCAGTCCTCCTAGGGCGATCGCCATGGCTCCGCACAAATCCCCACCGCCGCCGGTTATGACGGCGACCTTGTCGTCCAGGCTGAATGTATCTAATACGCTGGCAGCCATTTGCTACTCCTCTGGTTAAATTGATGCCGGGGGTAGTTTAAAGTGCCCCACTACCTAATTTGAACAGCTCACTTGATTAGTGCGTCATTAAATTCTATCACCCCGCCGATGCCGGCCTTTGCGGCCTTCACCCCTGCCCTCTCGTGGGAAATTTAATTTGACAAATCCAAGACAGATTAATACAACGTCTGACAAATCAAGGCGAGCAGTTCCGCTAATTGCCGATACCATTGTATTTTCCTCGACAACCGGATCTCATGCCCCTGTGCAGCACACCATTTGAGGCCGGAATGACGGCGGGATTGCACCGATATATATGACTGAAAAAACACTGATAATAGCAGAAAAACCAAGCGTCGCGGCGGATCTCGCAAAAGTCCTGCCCGGTTCTTTCAAAAGAACCAGAACTCACTACGAGGGTGACTCATACCTGGTTTCCTACGCGGTGGGCCACCTGGTGTCGATCTGCTACCCCGAAGAGATTGATCCCCGCTACCAGAAATGGCGCATGGGCGACCTGCCCATCCTGCCCGAGACGTTTCCGCTCAAGGTGCTCGACCCCACCAAGAGTCAGTTCAACGCCCTGCAGAAACTTATTCGGCGCAAAGACGTGGCGACGATCATCAACGCCTGCGACGCCGGTCGCGAGGGCGAACTTATCTTCAAATACATACTGAGCTATGTATCGAATGCATCGGTGGCCCGCAAGCAGGTAAAACGTCTGTGGCTGCAGTCCATGACCGATGAAGCGATCCGCAACGGCTTTTCGGCTTTGAGAAACAACGAGGAAATGGTTCCGCTGGAGGACACAGCCCTGTGCCGCTCGGAATCGGACTGGCTCATCGGCATCAACGCCACCCGGGCGCTGACCGCCTACAAATCTCGTTTTGGCGGCTTTTTCAAGACCCCCTGCGGGCGGGTGCAGACCCCCACCCTGTCGATGCTGGTGAAGCGGGAGCAGGAGCGCCTCGATTTCATCCCCAAAACCTATTTCAACCTCGAAGCATCCTTTGGCTTCAACGGCGACAACTATATCGGCAAATGGATCGATCCCTCCTTCACCAAGGATCCGGACGACGGGGATAAGCGCCAGGACCGCCTCTGGGATCGCCCCGCGGCTGAAGCTATCATTGATAAATGCAGCGGCAAGCCGGCCCAGGTCAGCGACACCAGCAAGAAAACCACCCAGGCGCCTCCCCAGCTCTACGACCTGACCTCGCTGCAGCGCGAAGCAAACGGCCGCTTCGGGTTTTCTGCCCAGAACACCCTGTCCATAGCCCAGGCCCTCTACGAACGTCACAAAGTACTCACCTACCCCCGTACCGACAGCCGCTACCTGCCCAGAGACTATATGAAAACCACGGCGGGGGTGGTGGCCCGGCAGCAGGGCTGGCGGTTCAAGAGCTTTGCCCAGACCATTCTGGAGAAAAAATATATCAAGCCGAACCCGCGCATTTTCAACGATGCCAAAGTATCGGACCACCACGCCATCATACCCACCAACAAGCTCCCTGCGTCCCTGTCGGAAGCCGAGCTGAAGATCTACACGATGGTAGTCCAGCGTTTTCTCGCTGTCTTTTTCCCGGCCGCTGAATACCTGAAAACCAGACGAATCTCGCTGGTCGAGGAAGAATCCTTTCTCACCGAGGGCAAGATTTTGACAAAACCCGGCTGGAAAGCCGTCTACCTGGCAGGGAAGAAGGAGCAGGGTGAGGGCATCATGGAGCCGGTGCCGCCCGGCAGCGAGGTGGTCTGCAGTTCGGTTGAACTCATTGAAATGGAGACCAGGCCGCCGGCTCGCTTCAGTGAAGCGACGCTGCTCTCGGCCATGGAGAACTCCGGCAAACTGCTCGATGACGACGAACTGGCCGAAGCGATGAAAGAGCGAGGCCTGGGAACTCCGGCGACCAGGGCAGCGATCATCGAAAAACTGATCAAGGACAAGTATCTGGTTCGGGAGGGAAAAGAGCTGGCGCCCACCGGCAAGGCGTTCGATCTGCTGGCCCTGCTCGAGGCCATGAGGATTGACGTGCTGGCTTCACCCGAGATGACCGGCGAGTGGGAATACAAGCTCAATCAGATCCTCAAGGGATCCCTGACCCGCTCCAAGTTCATGGAAGAGATCCGGGAACTGACCGATCACATAATAGAGCAGATAAAAACTTTTGACGAAGCCAAACAGACCAGCGAGGCGGCATTCAGCCCGATAAACGGGGTCGTTTATATGGAAACACCCACCGCCTATGTGAGCGAGGATCAGAAGATCATGATTCGCAAGATTCTAGGCGGCCGGGTGATGAAGGAGTCCGAGGTGGTGGATCTCATCAGGGGCGAGACCATAGGTCCCTTCGCCGACTTCCGCTCTAAAAAGGGCAAACCCTTTGCTGCCTTGCTCAAGCTCACCGCTGATAAAATCGAGTTTCTCTTTCTCGACAACGGCGCGGACCTGGACATCGACCAGGTCAAAAAGAACGGCTCGCTTGGCCTGTCCCCCATCGACGGAACCCCTGTGTACGAGACACCCACCGGCTTCATGTCCGAGTCGGCCATCAACGGTGATGAAAAAAAGGGCTTGCGGATCAGTAAGATAATTCTCTCTAAAACGCTCACCGACAAGGACATCAGAACGCTTCTGAGCGACGGCAGGAGCCCTCTGATAAAGAGCTTCATATCCAAGAAAAGAAAACCTTTTGACGCCTACCTCCTGCTTGACGACAAGGGCAAGATCAGTTTCGAGTTCCCGCCCAGAAAGCCGCGGCGGAGAAGAAAAAAAAGTTGACAGGGCGAGGCTCTTAACCCCAAATAAGCAGTATGAAACAGCTCAAGAAAGAATATCGGACTCTCGAAGGTGGACAACTTGCCGCTATCTGCGCCAAGATTGCCGTGGACGGCAAAGGTGAGGATATCGTGGTTCTGGACGTTCGCAAGATATCTTCATTCACCGACTATTTCGTCATCCTCAGCGGCAGATCCACCCGCCACGTACAGGCGCTGGCTGAAAGCCTGGAAAATGAACTGCGCTCCAAGAGAATCGGCTCCAGCCGGGCCGAGGGACTGAGCGAAGGCAAATGGGTCCTGCTCGACTTCGATGACGTGGTGGTCCATATCTTTTACCATGAACAGCGGGATTTCTACGATCTCGAGGGGCTCTGGCATGACGCGCCGCGCCTCGAGACGGATCGCTGATTCGATCCCAGCAAGAGAACAGGCGACTGCAGAATCATGCAATATCTGAGCACCAGAGGAAATTCCGCAGCACGATCCTTCACCGAAGCAGTCCTGACCGGGCTGGCCGAAGACGGCGGTCTGCTGCTGCCGAGGGCCATCCCGCGAATCGACCGGGCCACCTTTGAAACCTGGCAGCCGCTCAGCTACAGCGAGGTGGCCTTCGAGGTCATGTCGCGTTTTGTTGACGATATACCGACCACGGATCTGAAGGTGTTGATCAACAAGTCCTATGCCTCCTTTGCCGATGCTCAGGTGGTCCCCCACGTGCACCTTGACGACCTCCACATCCTGGAGCTGTTCCATGGACCGACGCTGGCATTCAAGGACATCGCCCTGCAGTTTCTGGGCAACCTGTTTGAATATTTATTGACCCGAGACGACGGCTTTCTCAACATCCTGGGCGCCACTTCGGGCGATACCGGGAGCGCGGCCATTTATGGGGTAAAAGGCAGGGAACGGATACGGATATTCATCCTGCATCCCCATCAGCGAATCAGCGAAATCCAGGAAAAGCAGATGACCACCGTGGCCGATGCCAACGTCTTCAATATTGCGGTCACCGGAACCTTCGACGATGCCCAGGCGGCGGTCAAAACGATTTTCAGCGATATTGAGTTCAAAAAAAGCTTTCGCCTGGGAGCGATCAATTCGATCAATTGGGCCAGGATTCTGGCCCAGGTGGTCTACTACGTCTACAGTTGCCTGCATGTGGCCGGGCATGAAAAGCACAGCGCCGTGGCCTTCTCGGTGCCCACCGGCAATTTCGGCGACATTTTCGCCGGCTACATCGCCAAGAAAATGCTGCCCGAAGGCTGTATCCGCAAACTGGTGCTGGCCACCAACAGCAACGACATCCTCACCCGCTTCGTCAACGAAGGCGATTACTCCCTGGGCGAGGTGGTCGCCACCTCTTCCCCGTCCATGGATATCCAGGCTGCTTCGAATTTCGAGCGTTACCTCTATTACCTGATGGACAAAGAGCCGGATCTGGTGCGCGAAGCCATGCTGAAATTCAGCGTTGACGGCAAACTGTACATGCAGAATTACCTGGCCCACATCAAAAGGGATTTCGTCGCCTCAGCCATCTCCGAAGATGAAGTACAGGACACCATCGCCCGCTACTACGAGCAGCATCACTATATTCTCGACCCGCACACCGCGGTCGGGGTCAAGGCGGCTGAACAGCACCGCGACCAGGGGGTGCCGATGGTCTGCCTGGCCACCGCTCACCCGGCCAAATTCGGCGCCACGGTCGCACGGGCGATAGGCAGGCCGCCTGAACTTCCGTCCTCGCTGGCCGAGCTGGAGGGCAAGCCCTCACGCTGCGAGGTAATGGACTGCTCCATAGAAGCGCTGAAGTCCTACCTCGAGAGCCATGCTCAAAAAAGCCCATGAACGGCGGCGCATTTTCCTACAGGGACCAGGTCGAACGGGCCGCGTCATACATTAAGGGAATCTGCGCTCACATTCCGGACACCGCCATCCAGCTTGGTACCGGGCTTGGGGAGTTGGCCGGCAGGATGGAGGTCGAACTCGAGATCGCCTACGAGGATATTCCCGGCTTTCCACTAGCGACTGTCGAGAGTCATCACGGCGCCCTGTTAATCGGTCGCCTGGGCGGCCGCCGGGCGCTGATCCTCTCCGGCAGGTTTCATTTCTACGAAGGCTACTCCACCAGGGAAATCACCCTGCCGATCAGGGTCCTGCAGCTATTGGGGACCACGAATCTGATCATCACCAATGCCGCCGGCGGACTGAATCCCCTGTTTCTGCCCGGGACCATCATGGTCATCAGGGACCACCTCAATTTTCTCGGAGAAAACCCGCTGCGCGGACCCAATGTCGATCACTGGGGCCCCCGGTTTCCAGATTTTTCCGCACCCTACGGGCCGGATCTGATCAAGACGGCCCTGGACAGCGCCGACCATTGCGGCATCGACAAGGTGGTCACCGGCACTTACGTGTGCATTCCCGGCCCCAGCCTCGAAACACCTGCCGAGACCCGCTGGCTCAGGCAATGCGGTGCGGATGCGGTCGGCATGTCGTCGGTCCCCGAAATCATCGTCGCCCACCACGGCTCCATGCGGGTGCTCGGCCTGTCGCTGATCTCCAACGTCAACGATCCGGACAATTTCCAGCCCATTCTGCTCGAAGAGATCATCGCCGAAGGTCGACGGGCATCGGCCAGGCTCGAGAAATTGATTGTCGAATTTATCAAGCGGCTGCACCAGGGAGGCTGAGCGCACCATGGAAGGCACACGTGAACAGGCTGACGTCATTGTCTCCGGCAGGTACCTGCTGCCCACCTGGCGCCACGCTGAGCGGATAGAAGACGGCGCCGTTGCCGTCCTCCGGGACGAAATTATCGCCGTCGGCGGGCGCACGGAACTCACCGCCCGCTTTGCCGAGGCCGAAGAGCTGCATGAACCGGCTGGGTTGATCATGCCCGGCCTGATCAACACCCATACCCATGCCCCGATGAGTTATTTGCGCGGCATCGCCGACGACCTGCCGCTGATGACCTGGCTGCAGGAGCACATTTTCCCGGTGGAACAGAAACTCGATGCGGAGATGGTCTACCTGTCCACCCTGCTCTCCATCGCCGAAATGATAAAATCGGGGACCACCAGTTTCTGCGATATGTACCTGTTCGCCGGCGAGGTGGCCCGGGCTGCCGATGAAACCGGAATCCGGGCCTGGCTTGGCGAGGTCCTCTACGACTTTGACTCGCCCTCATACGGTGCGCTTGACAACGGTTTTGCCCTGGTCGAGGAACTCTTTTCGACCTACCGCGAGCATCCACTCATCACCGTGACCGTCGACCCGCACAGCGTCTATACCTGTTCACCGGCGCTGCTGGAAAGGAGTGGGGAACTGGCCGCCAGGATGGAGAGCCTGCATGTCGTGCATCTGTCTGAAACCGAATCTGAGGTCGCCACCTGTGTCGAGCGCTACGGGGTTCGCCCCGTGGAGCACCTCCAGCGACTCGGTCTGCTGAACAGCCGACTGCTGGCCGCCCACTGCGTGCAGCTCACAGAGGACGAGATCGAGCTGCTGGCGAAACAACAGGTCAAGGTCAGCCATTGCGTCGAATCGAACATGAAGCTCGCCTCCGGAACTGCACCGGTGCCCGCCCTTCTGCAGGCCGGGGTGGGCGTATCAATCGGCACCGACGGCCCCGCCTCCAACAACGACGTCGACATGTTCGCGGAAATGAGCAGCGTCGCCAAAGTCCACAAGGTCGTCGCCATGGAACCGACCGTGATGGATGCCGAGACTACCCTGCGCTGCGCAACCCTCAGCGGGGCCGAAGCGCTGGGAGTGGAAACAACGCTCGGCACCCTGGAGCCTGGCAAAAAAGCGGACCTCATCGTCCTCGATCTGGATCAGCCCCACCTGGTACCGCTCTACAATCTGCCCTCGCACCTGATTTACGCCGCCCGGGGGGCAGATGTGATTCATTCGATGATCAATGGCCGCCTGGTTATGAAGCGGCGGAAACTCCTGAGCATGGACGAGCAGATGATCTTGGCCAGGATGAAGGAAATAGGCTCGAAAGTAGTGCGGATCAGGGAGGAAGCGGCCGCTTCCAGATGAAAACCCTCCCTGGTGCCGAGCGGCTTGACTTTCTGCACATACTAATCTATACATAGCGCTTAGCGGCAGATATACTAACCACAACTGCATTATCGAGGTACGCACATGTTCGGACTGGGAATGCCTGAACTTATCGTCATACTGGTGATCATCGTTATCATTTTCGGTGCCGGAAAGCTCCCCGAAATAGGCTCGGGCATAGGCAAGGGCATCAAAAACTTCAAGGAAGCCACGAAGCAGGACGAAAAGAAGTCCATCGACGAGAACTCCAAGGATCCTGAAGATACCACCAAAAGCTGATCACCCCACACCACCGGAGCACACCCATGTTTGGACTCGGAGCCCCTGAACTCATCGTAATTCTAGGTATAGCCGTCCTCATTTTCGGAGGCAAGAAACTTCCCGAGATCGGCTCGGGTCTCGGCAAGGCGATCGGTTCCTTCAAAAAGGAAGTCGGTGATGTGAAGGAAAGTTCCAAAGGGCTTATCGACGACCTTCCCGGCGTCAAGGAAGTTGCCGAGGTCAAGGACCAGATCGACAAGGTTAAAAATATCACCAGTCTCACAAAGTAGCAGTTCTTTCAATTACCTCCTCGTTCACTGATGTAATACTCATTTCCCCCTCTCGTTTCTGAGAATTTCGGTCATAGTACCAGTCGTTCGACTTTCCCCCCTGGGCCCCCGGCCGGCCCCTCACTTGACGATATTTCACATTTTGTGTATTTGTACAGGTCCCGAAAAAATGTTGATAACCACCCGGCTGGAAGTACCCAACCTGCGGTTCGCTTTCTACCAACAACTCATATAGTTGCCGGAAGGTGGCTAATTATTTACCAGGAGAAATACATGTGTCGACTAGCCCTGAAAACAGCCAACGAACCCTTCTCACCCTATGAGGTGCTCGAGGCCATGGAGGCCATGAAAGAAGGGTACGACGGCTCCGGACTCGGGCTTCTGCTCAGGGGCCTGGAATTCGAAGATTTCAAGTACAATCCGAGATTTCCGATCCTCTCGGGCATCGCCGAGAACAAGAAATCCTGGAAGCGGTTGGACCAGTTCATGGAAGAGCGCGGCTACGAGCTCAAATATGACCACAAGTTCCACATGGACCGCAGCCATATGGACGGCAAGGACCGGTACCGCTATTTTCTGAGGGCCTACCGGATGCCGGAAGAATTCCAGGGAAAAGAAATGGAGGAACGGGAAGGCGAGCTCATGCAGACCCGGCTGGCACTGCGTAAAGACGGGGAAGCACACGGCGGCGACCTGTCCGTTTTTTCTTTCTGGCCCGATGTGGCGATGATCAAGGAGGTCGGCTGGCCGCTGCAGGTCGGCAATCTACTGAGCCTCCATGACGGCCAGATCAAGTCGAGGGTGTGTATGGCCCAGGGCCGTCAGAACACCAACTACGGCATCAACCTCTACGCCTGCCATCCCTTTTTCGTGCAGGGCATCTCGACCATGACCAACGGCGAGAACACCGCCTTCGTGCCCATCCGCGACTGGCTGCTGGGCCGCCCCTTTGAGGGATATATGGGCTACCAGAGCGACTCTGAGGTATTCACCCATATTCTTCACTACACTCTCAAACAGCTCAAGCTGCCCCTGCAGGCTTACAAGCATGTCATCACCCCGCTCAGCCTCAAGGAGTTGGAAACCCATCCCCAGGGCGACTTCCTCAGAGGTTTGCGCAACGCCTGCAAACGGCTCATCATCGACGGCCCCAATGCGGTGATCGGCACCCTGCCGGACGAAACCTGTCTGCTGGTCATGGATCACAAGAAACTGCGCCCGTCGACCGTCGGAGGCAGAGAGGGCGTCTGGGCAATCGCCTCGGAGATGTGCGGCGTCGACGCCATGATCCCCGATCGCGACCCGAGCCTCGATTTCCAGCCCATGAGAGAACACACCGTCATCATTCCCCCAGATAGAAAGGAATTAGAAATATGGTCCCAATTCGATCAGTTCCCATTGAGCCTGGCAGCTTAACCTACCACGACCTGCCCTGGATAATCGAGCATCGTGAGGACCGCTGTACCCTCTGCGGCCAGTGCACCAGTGTCTGCCCCAAGGAGTGTCTGCACCTGACCTACAGGCGCCAGCGGATGCCCAACCTCGACGTGTTGAGCAGCAAGCGGGGCAGCGAATACCGCACCTTCGTCGGCATCAGGCAGAAAACCGACATGGTCCATTCCTGTATCGGCTGCGGCATGTGCGCCATGGTCTGCCCGAATGAGGCCATCACCCCGATGCTCAACACGGTGGAAAACCGAACCCTGTTTCTCAACAACCAGAAGGGCGAAGCTTATAAACGCGGAGGACGCAGAAATACCTCCGGCCCCACCCTGCTCGACCGGATCATGTTCGACCGCATCTCGATGCTCACCGATCCGGCCCTGGACGCCGGCCGGCACGAGTTCACCGTATCCACGACCCTGGGCCGGATCCTGTCCCCGGAAGAATACCTGAAGCGTAAGGCCAATGGCGGTTGGATACCTCCCACCAGGGAGATATTTCCCTTCGTTATCGGCTCAATGTCCTTCGGCGCCCTGTCCCCCAACATGTGGCTCGGCCTCCTTCAGGGAGTTGCTTACTGCAACGAGGTCCTGGGTATTCCGGTAGTAATGTGCACCGGAGAGGGCGGCTGTCCGCCATGGGTCCTCAAGAGTCCCTACCTGAAATACATCATCCTGCAGATCGCCTCCGGTTACTTCGGCTGGGATGAGATCATCAGGGCGATTCCGGAGATGCAGTGCAACCCTGCGGCAATCGAGATCAAATATGGTCAGGGAGCCAAGCCCGGCGACGGCGGCCTGCTGATGTGGTACAAGGTTTCCAAACTGATCGCCCGTTTGCGCGGCGTACCCGAAGGAGTGGACCTGCCCTCGCCGCCGGTTCATCAGACGCTCTACTCCATCGAGGAAAGCGTCATGAAAATGATTCAGACCCTGTCCATGGCCTTTGATCACCAGGTGCCCGTGTATCCGAAAATTTCGGCTTCGACCTCAGCCAAGTCGGTTCTCAACAACCTGGTTCGCAATCCCTATGCCGGAGGACTGCTGATTGACGGTATCGACGGCGGCACCGGCGCGGCCTACAACGTCTCAATGGATGCGACCGGACACCCGGTGGCCTCCAACGTCCGGGAATGCTATCTCGACCTGGCCGCCCAGGGTATGCAGAACGAGGTGCCGATTTACGCCGCCGGAGGAGTCGGCCAGAATGGCAACGTGGCCCAGAACGGCATGGCCCTGGTCATGCTCGGCGCCAGTGCGGTGCACATCGGCAAATATATCATGCAGGCCACCGCCGGCTGCCTCGGTAACGAACAGAACCGCTGCAACGTCTGCAACGTCGGCATCTGCCCCAAAGGCATCACCAGCCAGAATAGCAAGCTCTACCGCAGGCTCGATCCGGACAAGGTGGCCCAACGGGTGGCCGAAACCTTTATGGCCATCCAGACCGACGTCAAGAAGATCATGGCGCCGCTGGGCCGGTCCCAGAGTCTGCCCATCGGCATGTCCGATGCCATCGGCATCAACGACAAGGATGCCGCCGACCGGCTGCAGATCAAATACGTCTGTTAACCAGTGACCAGCAAGGATAGTGCATAAGGAGTTCTTTAGTGGCTACGAACGTAATAAAAGGTCTTGATCAGGACGGAAACCGCATCAATTCGATGGATTTCGAATACATCGTGCGCAAGGCGGCGAGCGAACATTCCCAGTTGAAGCTGGAATCTTACGGTCAGCACAATATCGGCATCAGGCTGCACCGCGACCAGGGGCTGCACCTGCACATCAAGGGCCCCTGCGGCCAGCGGCTTGGCTCCATGGGTATGCCCGGCACCACGATCACCTGCGAAGGCTCAGTGTCGGACGACGTCGGCTACCTCAACATCGGCGCCGAAATCACGGTCCTGGGTGATGCCACCAACGGCGCCTGCAACGCCATGGCCGCTGGTAAAGTGTTCATCGGCGGCTCCATCGGGGCCCGCGGACTGACCATGACCAAATGGAACCCGGACTACGAAAAACCGGAGTTGTGGGTGCTCGGTTCCAGCGGTGATTCGTTCGCTGAATTCAATTGCGGCGGCATCGCCGTGATCTGCGGGGTCGAGCCCAAAAATCCCGAGAATGTGCTCGGCTACCGGCCCTGCGTCGGCATGGTAGGTGGTCTCATCTATTTTCGCGGCCGGGAGGACGGCTCCTACTCCAAGACCAATGCCCGGCTCGATGTGCCGACCGACGAGCAGTGGCAGTGGCTGGCTGACCATATGGGCGACTACCTCGACAGGATCGGTCGCCAGGACCTGTTCGACAGCCTGACGGTTCGTGAAGAATGGCAGGTACTCAATTCGGTCACTCCCCAGGAGCGGGCCCTGATGTGGTCCGGGCCGATGCCCATGGCCCAGTTCAGGGACGAATTCTGGAACAAGGCCTTCGGCGGCGATCCGCTGCGCGACCTGGCCCCGGGGCTTGATCGTTCTCCCATCGGCGCCATCGTCACCGGCGACATGCGGCGCCGGGCTCCCTGGTGGTCCAACAACGAGCAGGCGGCGCCCTGTACCTACTATTGCCCGATTCACATCCCCACCGTGGAGCGGCTGCGCTTGATTCGGGAAGGCAAAATTGAGGAAGCCTACGAACTGATCCTCAGCTACACGCCGCTGCCGGCCTCGGTATGCGGCGCCGTCTGTCCCAACCTGTGCATGGAAAACTGCACCCGCACCGGCATCGACGGCTCCATCGAGATGCAGGTACTGGGAAGGGCCGTGGCCAATTTTGACGCCCCTGAGGAAGCCCCATCGCTTGGCAAGAAAGTTGCCATCATCGGCGGCGGTCCGGCCGGCCTCAATGCAGCCTGGCAACTGGCCATCGGCGGGGTCGAGGCCCATATCTTCGAACGCGATTCCCAACTCGGCGGCAAGCTGGCCCAGGTCGTACCCTGGGAGCGGCTCCCCCAGGCCATCTGGGACGAGGAAATCAAGCGTTTCACCTCGCTGTCCAATGTCCATGTCCATCTTGACACCGACATGACCCCTTCTGCTTTCCAGCGTCTCCAGAAAGAATTCGACTACGTGGTGATAGCGGTAGGTACCCATGAGCCGAGACGGCTCACGTTCCCAGGCCACGAGCGGGTGATCCCCGCGCTCGATTTTCTCAAGGAGGCGAAGGGCAAGGATTCCCTGAAAATGGGTAAGGAAGTCGTGGTCATCGGAGCAGGCAATGTGGGCTGCGACGTGGCCTGCGAGGCGTATCGTCTCGGTGCCGACAGGGTCACCCTGGTCGACATCCAGAAACCTCTGGCCTTCGGTAAAGAGAAGGAAGCGGCCGAGGCCCTCGGGGCGGCCTTCAAATGGCCGGTAATGACCAAGGAGGTCACCCCGGAAGGACTGGTGACCGCCGACGGCGAACTGATCCCGGCCCAGACCGTCTTTATATCCATTGGCGACGTGCCGTCTTTACCTTTTCTGCCTGAATCGGTGCAGACCATGCAGGTGGGTGGAGCCGACTGGATCAAGACCGACCAGGCCCACAAGACCTCGGACGGGACTATTCTGGCCATCGGCGACGTCGAACGGCCGGGTCTTGCCACCGATGCGCTGGGTGCCGGCAAAAACGCGGCCGAAGCCATCCTGGCGGAAATCAAGGGAGAGGAGTGGCAGCCATTCAGCAAACAGCTGGTTCCCCAGCAGGCGCTGACCATCACCCACTACAATCCGGGCGACAAGGGGACAACCGAAGAGGATCAGGCCAGCCGCTGCCTGTCCTGCGCTACCTGCAGGGACTGTCATCTCTGCGAGACCATCTGCCCAACCGGGGCGATCACCAGAAACGAAATCCATCTCGGCGCTGAGACCAGCTTCGAATATGTCTCAGATGATGACAAATGCATCGGCTGCGGATTCTGCGCCGACACCTGTCCCTGCGCCATCTGGCAGATGAACCCCTATTAGCCTCGTCTCAGCACGGGCGCACGCCCCCTCTGCCACCACTGAACAGGTGTGCAGGGGGGGGCTTTTTTTGTATTGAGTCAGCCAGCCTGATCGCCGCTGCCCGCACCAGCGAATAGTGTCAATTGGTCCCCAAAAATTATCATCAAATTGTTACGCTATGAGAACAATTTCATGACGACGCCTGTAAAAACCACAAGACTGCCATGGTGAAGCTGCCAGATTCATAAAACGCTGGACAATACCACGCCTGGCACAGCATAATGTGGTGCAGCGCCAGTAATGTCATGCACCATCCGGATGGCAGTTCCGACAAGGGGGCAGATGTCAGGGACGCAGACAGCGCTGCAGGTACCACTCAACTTTGCTTAAACAGATAAGAGGGACACATGGAAGACAAGCTGACTCAATTGAAAAAAATGACTGTGGTTGTCGCAGACACCGGTGATATTGATTCCATCAGACAATACCAGCCCGAGGATGCGACCACCAATCCTTCTCTCATTTTCGCCGCAGCCCAGATGCCTCAGTATACCCACCTGGTCGACGAGGCGATCAATTTCGGCACGCAGTCAAAGAGCACGGGCCAAGAGCTGCTTGACGCTATCCTGGACCGGTTGGCGGTTAATTTCGGTAAAGAGATACTCAATATCGTACCCGGCAGAATCTCCACCGAAGTCGATGCCAGACTCTCGTTCGACACGGAAAAGACCATCCTCCGAGCGAGAAAGCTTATCGAGCTTTACGGCCAGGAAGGGATCGAAAAAGACAGAATCCTGATTAAGATCGCCTCCACCTGGGAAGGGATAAGAGCGGCCGAGACGCTCGAGCAGGAAGGCATTAACTGCAATTTGACCCTGTTGTTCGGTTTTTCCCAGGCGGTCGCCTGTGCCGAGGCCGGGGTATTTCTGATCTCACCGTTTGTCGGCCGTATTCTCGACTGGCACAAGAAAAACGAGGGTAAGGAATATTCAGCGGAGGATGATCCCGGCGTGATCTCGGTTACCAGCATCTACCGCTATTATAAAAAGTTCAACTACCGGACGGTAATAATGGGGGCAAGCTTCAGAAACACCGGCGAAATTGAGCAGCTTGCCGGGTGTGACCGGTTAACCATCGGTCCCCATTTCCTCGAAGATCTGAGTAAGGATCAGACGCCGCTTACGCGGCGACTGCATCCTGAGATGTCGGAAAATGATGAAATTGCTCAGCTCCACCTGGATGAAACCACCTTTCGCTTCATGCTCAACGAGGATGCGATGGCGACCGAAAAATTGGCGGAGGGTATTCGCAATTTCAGCAGCGATTTAATCAAACTTGAAAATTTCATCAAGGAACGAATGGCGCCCTAAGCGCTGAAACGCGCTGCCAATTCGTTTTTCTATGCGACCCCTAAACGTTGCACGGCCGCTGCGAGGCCACTGGGCGAGGTCTGTGAACGAGGTCAAATTGGTCTGGGGCGGTGTTCTTTCGCTCCTCAAAAACCATTGGGCAACCGCACTTTCTGTGTGCGCTTGACGTGGATCGTAAATTTCAGGAAAAAGGCTGAAGCGATGCTGGAGATCGATCGCCCCATCGGGGTGCTCTGGGATATGGACGGTGTCATAACCGACAGTGGAGAAGCGCACTACATATCCTGGCGAAAAGCTCTGGAGCAGAATGGGATTTCTATCTCGAAAGAGTTTTTTCATAAGACATTTGGCATGAACAACAGGGGAATTTTGTCTCTGCTCTTTAATCGCGACGCCACCGACCACGAAGTTGAGCGCATCGGCGGATTGAAGGAAGAGCTCTTCAGACAGGACATCAAGGGCAGCGTGGAGCCCCTTCCTGGCGTAACCGACCTGCTGCAACGGTTCTTTCACGCCGGGGTAAGCCAGGCAGTGGCTTCCTCAGCGCCGCCGGAAAATATAGATGCGATCGTTGACGAGCTTGGCTGCAGAGATATGTTTCAGGCACTGGTATCCGGCTCGAACCTTGCCGGAAAACCGGACCCCGCCACCTTCCTTCTGGCGGCAGAGCGGCTGGCTATAGCCCCCGGCGACTGCGTGGTCATCGAAGACGCGACGGTGGGTGTCGAGGCTGCACGGCGGGGCGGCATGAAATGTATTGCCGTCTGCACGACCCATTCAAAAGAAGATCTTCAACAGGCCGATATCGTTGTCGAACGCTTAACAGATCTCACCCCTGGAGAGCTGGAATCGCTCTTCGCCCAATGATCATCGGACCGGTATCACTAACGAACTGCCGCTGTCGTGCAGCGGCTTCTCTCTTATTCGCGCAATAAGACACCACGGACCAGCAGGGGAAACTGCATAGTGCCAGGATTTTCAGCGGCACATGAGGCAGACCTTCTGGTTTTGGCAATTCTCCCCGGCCCAAGCCTCTGCTCGCCGGGGAGGGGCGGTCGATTTCGACTATCCGACATCGCCACGCGATATCACTGATCTCGGCTGCCCTGCACCACGGTGGGAGATCTGCAGGATGGGGCTGTGGTACATCATGCCTCCTTCTTGATCTCTCAGCAGAAACTACCTTCTTCATAACCGACCTTGATCAGGTTGATCCTGCTCAAATCCGCCGTCCCAATGCGGTACTTGATATCGGCCATCTCAATGTGGTGGGGGGGAGGCGCCAGCGGGCGGTGTTCACCGAAGTATTCGTTTCGTATTCCCTGGATAATCTTCACGCCGATGGTGTCGACGGCCACCGGATCGATGCCGGCAATCAGGCCGTAATATTTCCACACGTGCTTTGGACTGAATCCATGCGGCCCGACGTTATGGAACTGCGGCGTAAACATCACCAGTACATTCAACCTAGTCTTGTCCCTGACGATAGGGTAGGTCCATATCTCGCCCAGGCGGGCGCATGAATCCTCGTGGTAATTGTACGGATCGGGAACAAACATGATGTAGTTCTTGAGCAAACTGCCCACACCCGACCAATGGTGGCTGCGCATCGGCCGCGCATTGATTAGCGCAGTGGCCTTTTTGAACACCGGGTCATAAAGCACCTTGCGATCAGAAATCGAGATGTTCCTCTCGCTTACTCCGGCACTCATCATCCGTGCCTTGAGAGACTGTTCAACCGCCTTGGTGGTCCCGATCGGTGACCACACATTAGTTTTGATGCCCACGATGTCCTCAGGTTTAATAAGGGTTCGCCAGCCTTCGATGGCATCCTTTTTACCTGTCAAATGAGAAATCGCCGTATCCAGCATCTCCAGTACTATAGCGTTTCTGGGTTTGCCCCTCTTGTCGAGCACCTCCTTGTTGCGGACCAGCACCACGTCGGTCAGCGTGCGTTTTGAGTTCATCTCGGTCTCCGAGAAGACCACGTCATCACTACTCAGCAGAAACGAGCTGCCAATTGTCGCAACCGAGGCCTGTTTAATGAATTGGCGCCGAGTTAATTTCCATTTCGTTTCATCTTGCATGTCTATTTTACCCCTTGTACAAGACGCTGCGCCGTCTCCAGACTGGGAGCGTCGACGACGATGACGAGCAGATCTTTGTCACGGACACATGCGGTCCAAAGTTGATCGGCATCATGGGTGTATTCTTCTTCTACCCCAGCCATAAAATTGTCTTTAAAGGCGTCCTGTGCATCAACGGCCGTCGCTTCATCCAGATAGTCCAGCACAATCAGCACGGCGGGCTTGCCGGCATCGGCCGTGTATTTGGCCATCACCACTTCTGTCTGATGATCTATGTTCAACAGATTTTTGTTGGAGAAAAAATGATACATATTCATCCAGGTGTAATGTCTGAAATACTTTATGCTGTGAGGCTGGAGATTTTCCTCTGGCAGCAGAGCGACAAGCGGCGGTTTGACGCTCTTCTCTTGGATCTGTTCGGCGATGCCCCGCGCCAGGTTTTGCACCGTCAGTTTTCGGGATTCAGTCTCCGGGTATGCCAGGATAGAGACGTAGTAGCGCCCCTTCCAGAAGGTCAGCAGCCCGCCAGCATACTCCGATTCTATGTTAGAATCGACAAAATCATCAATCGTTTCACGGCTGTGCGAAAAAATGCCATAGGCGTTATGCGGCGTTCCCATGTCGAAGATATCAATCTTGATCTCGTCGTCTTCTCGATTTGCATAAGGCTGGGAGATGAGATTGATGAATTTATAGGAGATATAAAGTTCGGCCCCTCCGTTAATGTAGATGTAGAGGTTATCGGCGTCGTAAACCGAGAAATCCGGGGACTTATGCCATTCATCGATGGTTTCCGGCAGCCTTTGAACCAAGCTCTTCAGTCTGGATGTACTGTCGTTTCCCATGGCCAGCTTCCCCGTGAGAGCAGCGAGCATCACGCTGAGGATAATGATCAGGTTGAGGGTCTTCTCGCGGCTTCTCATGTCATAGTATCAAGAAGAACAAAAGGTCAGGGCGCCTCCCCCCTTTTGCCCCTCATGAGCGTTCCGGGGAGAGGGGTAAAGCAGTTGCACCTGCCTTGATGGGTGAAGTCGATGTCCTGGCCGGAAACAGAAGGTAGAGAAATAAGGTGTAGTGCGGGAATGAAGCATTCCTGGCTGGATTAGCGGGGCAATGTGTGAGCAGTGCTTTACCGACTTTTTCGGACGTGTCACTTACACCCAGTTCTTCCTCAGTGCCAACCAATGCCCCATCAACCCGCCGGTGGCAACCCCGGCCATGCCCAGAAAAAGCGGATGAATAGCGTCATTAAATTGACCTGCTGCCAAGACAATGGCCATAGCCAACATGCCGAGGAGCGGCATCAGCAGGTACGAAAGTACGAATTTCCAGTTTCTGACGGCCTGGTAGAGCAGAAAAAGCCCCAAACCACCTAGTATTACGAACACGAGTGTAGAAATTATGTTTTCCATTAGCTGACCTCTTTACAGGTATTTTACGATAAAAAAACATTGTACCGCTTTGCATCTCACGACAATTATTTTGCACCTCATGCAACGCTATGCAGTATCAATGCCATTAGATTCACATGCCCCTGGTCTAGCGTGATACTTTTCCCTTCCATCGCTGAGAAGATGAGTATCAGCAACTGTCTCGCTCTAACTCCAGATCGTCAAGTACAGTACCTCCCACACCGTTTTGAGCGCTGCTTTCAACACTACCTTGAGGGCACACTACTGAGCCATATCATCAAGTTGCCAAGCTGCATCCCCCCTGAGCCGCACGACGGGAACCCTCGCACAATACCCTGTAACCACACACGCACAAAGCGTTACGAACACGTTCTGGGGTATGAGCAAGAGAGAAAGCTCGGCCAGCAGGAATACAAAAGGTTTCGCAGCGTGCAAGGGCTTGGGAAGCCAGATCATGCAACCTGTCCACTCCTATATGTAGCGGTTATTTGTGGACCCTATACTGTATGAAGTGTTAAGTCAACAGGAATCAGAACAGCTGTCGGCGCCGTTAAAGCACAGTCCGCGCCCAGTCTGCATTGCCGGTGCAGGGGAGCAGAATAAATAAACAATATTGTATCCCAGCGCATCGTTGAGGTTGCCGCAGCTCGCATTTCAATGTAGAGTTGCGAACCTTCTGTATGAACCTTAAAAGATAATCAATCTGGTGGGATTCTCTGCCGGTACGCGCGGCATTCGAGCTGCTCGTTCACCTGAAAATAGAGAGCCTTTTGCAAAACTAAGATTTTCGTTCAAAATCAAGGCCTGCGAGAAATTTTACCACAGGCATATGATTTGATATTCCGAGGATAAAATTTTGAGCATAACGCAGAGTTTTGGCGAAAAGATCGTTTTGCACATGGCTCTAGAGTAATGGATAAGCTGAAAAGTATAGGGTATGACGACTGGTTTCGCCGTCATGCCGAGGGTGATCAAACAGCAATCCATGAGGTTGCCCGGGTAGTCACGGTGCGCAAAGACAGCTATGTGGTTACCAAAGGCGATGGTGAAGTGTTTGCCGAGTGTGCTGGAAATTTGCTCTTTAGGGCGAGTTCTCCATTAGATTTACCAACAACCGGAGACTGGATATATGCGGATTTTTATGACGATGATTCTCTCGCCATAATCCATGGAGTGGTACCCAGAAAAACCTTATTAAAAAGAAAAAAAGCCGGGAAAACAATAGATTTTCAGCTCATTGCAGCAAATATCGATGTTGCCTTCATTATTCAATCAGTAGACTACAACCTCAATCTCAGAAGACTGGAACGCTACCTGGTAATGGTAAATGAAAGTGAAATTACTCCGGTAATACTGCTCAGCAAGTGCGATCTTATAGCGCCAGATGAGGTCGAGGAAATTAAGGAGAATGTCCTAAGAGTTGCGCCTCAAACTTCTCTTGTGGCTTTTAGTAATCTTACCGGGGAACACATTGATACGATTAAATCCTCTCTGGTGCCCGGGAATACCTACTGTCTGCTCGGTTCATCCGGGGTTGGCAAAACCACGCTTGTCAACGGTATCTTGGGCAGCGAACAATTTGAGACGCAATCTGTGAGTAAAAAAGAGAGTAAAGGAAGGCACACCACCACGAGCCGGGAACTGGTAAAGTTGGCCAATGGTGCAATGCTAATAGACACTCCTGGATTGAGGGAACTCGGCAATATTTCTGTGGATTCCGGCATTGACGAGACATTTTCGGAGATATCGGAACTGGCACAATACTGCAAATTTGGCAACTGCTCCCATACCAGTGAAAAAGGATGTGCTCTCTTGGCAGCTATAGAGGACGGTGAACTGGCTGAACAACGCTACACCAACTATATGAAAATGAAAAATGAATCAGCATTCCACGAAATGTCCTACTCCGAGAAAAGAAAGAAGGATAAAGCCTTTGGGAAGATGGTTAAAGCGGTCCTGAAGAGCAAGAATAAACGATAATATCCCGCCCGAGCTGCCTGCTGATTGCCGGTGCAGCGATTATGCTCAAGAGTGCCATCGAGAATATCTGAACACTTGACCATGCCGCTCAACTGCTGGGTACCGTGAATAACTGGAATTTCAGCTCACTATCAAGGCGGGATTCGCTTTCCTCCCCTAATTTCGAGGTGGACGGAACCTTAATTCCAACTCGATAAACTCCCTGTCGATTTCATCGGGGATTGGCGGCAGCGGAGTCGATTTCGTGAGGCCTTCCAGGGCGTAGGAATTGAACTGAGAATTGCCGGACGATTCCACCACCTCCTGAGCACTGATAGTCCCATCTCGCTCGATTGTAAGGCCGACTCTTACGAAGTCGTCACTTTTCACATCCAGATCTTCTGGAAAAAACCAATTTTCTCGAACCAGACTCAGCACCCCCGAGATGTAATTCGATTCCGCATCGTCCCGGGGGGATGCTATATCCTGCCGCAGTTTATTAACTTCTTTTTCGAGCAGTTCAATCCGTTTCTCCATTTCCTGCCGCTTCTCAGCATCAGTATTTGAGTAGCCTGCATACGGACACGCAAGTACCAGAATGAACAACAACACCATGATTTTTTTCATCGAACAGCCTTGGGAAAATAAATGTTTGATCGACAATCCATATTGCCGCCTTAACCACACCATCAGACAAGAAGAACCAGACCTGGAAAGTACCAAAGGATCCATATTTATGGTACCCAGAAGTAACGGGCCCAGCGACGCAGACTGTTCGGACAGTTGTTATTTTTTTACCAGCGCCACAGCCGCGTGCTTGCCTTTGAACAGTTTCGTCAGATGCCATCTCTTTTGCACCATCATGGCGTTGCCCGCAAGGATCAAGACGATTCCCGCGGCGGCTTCCGGGGTCCACCGATAATCTTCCCAAATGGTTGAGATGAGCAACGCAACGATGGGAAACAGCAGGGTGGCATAAGCCGCCCGGGCGGCTCCTATATTCCCCACCAGGGCAAGATAGCAGCCAAAGGCGATTATTGAGCCAAAGACGGCGAGATATAAGAGGGAGCCACCGTACAGCAGGGTTGCTTCAAAGGTGAAAGGCTTGCCGCCCAGGAAAGCGGTCACGAGCAGTGCCAGGGCGCCATACCCCATGCCATAGGCGTTGGTCTGGACAATCGGCAGGTTGTTGTTTTTCTGATTGTAGGCAGAGGCGATGTTGCCTAATGAGGCAAGCAGGGTAGCCGCAATGCACAACAGTACTCCTCGCACGCCATGGTTGTCCAAAGTAAAAGCCGAGATCTCGGGACGGAAGACCAGGACGATGCCGCTCAGGCCAAGCACGCCTGCCAGGACGACCGTGCCTTCAATGGGCTTTTTTAAAATCAGGGCACTGTTTACCACGTTCATAATCAGGATGGTGGAAAACAGTACTGCCGCCAGCCCGCTGGCGATATAGAGTTCGGCGACATAAAAGAGCAGATAGTTGAAGCCGAACAAAAGCAGGCCCTGCAGGGCCATAAATAGGTGCTGTCTCCTGGTGAAGCGCATCTTTAACCCCATGATCGCGCACCAGATAAAAAGCAGCACGGCAGCGAGCGCAAACCGATAGGCTACCGAGACCGCGGGGTCCACATACCCCAGCTGCATCTTGATGGCGATCCAGGTCGATCCCCAGATGAGCACTGTTGCTGCATAAAATAGTAAATTTTTCATATTCCCTGGTCGGTCACTGCTATGCTCAGTCGGGTATGAGCCTGGTGATGCCTTCTCCAAGATGCTGAACAGCCCAGACGCAGCCTTGGGGCCAGAATGCCGCGCCGAGGCGCAGCCTGGTGCGCTGGCGTTTTCTGCTCCACGGCAGTGAATGCAAGAGAGTTTAAGCTATGGTAACAGGCACAATAGGTCATAAAGGCAATCGACACAATCACAATTCTACGGATAAGCGCTGGCCCTTGATGAGCGAATACCTTTCAGCTGCGTGACCACTGCCCAGACCGGGGGCGTTAATGTGGGCCCGTGGTATAATCTTGGCTGTCGATTGGCCGGTTTTGCTGTATAAAATTGACTTACCTATCAATGTCTGCCTCTGATACTGGCAAGCCAAAATAATAGAGGAGTTGAATTTGATCACCCACCGCGAGCGAATATTGAGAGTGATCGAGGGAGAGATGGTCGACAAAATCCCTTATGTGCCGAGGATAGATCTCTGGTACAACGCCAACCAGCGGGCCGGGACTCTGCCCGGGAAGCACAGACACAGAACCGCCGATGAGATCGCCCTGGCCGAAGGCTGGGCCCTGCATAAGATTGTCCCGGAATTTCTCAAACCGGATACGCCGGCGGACATCGTCCACCGCGGTTTGGGTCTGGTGAGCCTCAAGGAATATACCTATTCATTCAAATTTTCTCCGGATGTCGATATTGTTGCGGAGGGCGATATGGACCATATGCGGGTCGTCTATCATACCCCTGTTGGTTCCGTCAGCGTGACGCACGGCTATACGAAAGAAATGAAGGATGCCGGCGCCTCAGCCCCGTGGATACAGGAACATGCCATAAAAGGACCGGAGGACTACAAAGTACTTGCCCATATATTCGCCCATATGACATTTGCCCCCGATTACCGACGCTTCAGCGCCTGGCAGACGGAAATCGGGGAGGACGGTCTGGCCCTGGAAAGCACTCCAGCCCTGAACGCCGGTTCGCCGATGCATTTCATCCAGAAGGTTCTGATCGATGCGACTGCGTTTTTCATCCACTACAACGATTATTCAAGGCACCTGGCAGAATTGGTCGAGGCCCTGGAGCATTGCTACAACCAACTGCTGCCCATTTTAGCCGATTCGCCGGCCAAGGCCGTCTATTGGGATGCCAATGTGGACAGCATGATCACCTACCCCGCCTATCTGAAAAAGGACCTGCTGCCATGGTGGCAGAAGGCGGCCGACCTCTTCCACTCAAAGGACAAGCTGCTCTTTATCCACCCCGACGGTGAGAATAATCTTCTGCTTGATATCCTGGCCGACTGCGGCGCCGATGTCTGTGAGGCGGTGACCCCCTACCCGATGACCAAGGTGGGGATTGCAGAGTATTATGATATCTGGTGCCGCCCTGAAAAACTGACCATCTGGGGCGGCATCCCGGAGTCGCTGCTGCTGGAAAAATCTACCACTGAGGAGGATTTTGAAGCCTACCTTGACTATCTCTTCAAGGCGGTGGCGCCCGGTAAAAGATTCATTGCCGGCATAGGAGATACAACCCCCCCCGGAGCCGTGTTCGACCGACTCATCCGTATCGGCGAGCGCATCGATAAAGAGGGACGGCTGCCGCTGCAGGCCGGCGGCGCAGTGCTTTTGTCAGCCGACCAGCTGACTCAGGTGAAGAAGCAGGGAGAGAACTCCGCACGGCAAAAAGACCCCGCACCATCTACGGCCGCTGCACAACCAGAACCCGATGAACACCTGAAGCGGATTCAGGAGGCTGTGCTCAGCGGCGACAACGTTGCCATCAAAAGGCACGTTCAGCGGGCGCTGGATCTGAACTACACGGCCCCGGACATTGTCAACCTCGGCATGCTCTCGGCAATGGAAGTAATAGGGGGACGTTTCAAGGATGGCACCGTCTTTATTCCCGAGGTGCTCCTTTCTGCCAGGGCGCTTAACGAGGCATTGCAGGTTCTCGAGCCTTTACTGACGGAAGAAGAACGGCTTCACAAGGGTAAAATACTCATCGGTACCGTGCATGGCGACCTGCATGACATCGGCAAGAACCTCGTGGGCACCATGCTCAAGGGCGTCGGTTTTGACCTTGTCGATCTGGGAATCAATGTTGCGGTGGAGGAGTTCGTCCGTCAGGTGTCCCTGCACCAGCCCGACATCCTGGCCATATCGGCGCTGCTCACGACCACCATGCCGCAAATGGAAAAGATCATCGACGCGCTGCACCATGCCGGCATGCGCTCGGACACCCTGGTGATCGTCGGGGGAGCTCCCGTAAATGAAAAATTTGCCCGCGATATCGGCGCAGACGGCTATGCCCGGGATGGCGGCGAGGCTGTCGACCTGGCCAGGAGGCTGCTGGCCAATCAAGATTGACCTCGGGCCCTTCCCGGATAAAAAAAGGCGGAGCTGAAACCCGGCTAGACGGCACCTGCTCCGCCTCCGATAATCAGCGTTCCGACGATGGTGTCAGCGGTGATGTGTGCCAGCAGCTGTTTCATGTTACTGCGCCTCTCAAAACCATTTATCCTCGCCTTCGAGTCGATGAACAGCCGTGGATGACTTTGCCCGAAAAGATGATATATTCGATTCAGGTTGGAAAAAGATTAATCTTTTGAGCCCTCTTGTTATAGCCAATCATGAAGGATGCACTGCATAAAAAATTAAAGCCCATTCTCGACGTGCAGTCCATTCGCGGTGTCGACCTGCCGGTGGGGCTCGAATTCAGGCAGCTGGTGGTCACCGGTCCGCCCGGGGCCGGCAAGACCCATTACATAAACAGGATCCGCGGCTGGCCCAATGAAGGCTATCTGGATCTGACCAGAAGGGGCTGGTGGAAGGATCGCAGCCTCATCTACCGTCCCCGGGAAATTCATTTAGGCATACCCTATGACGGCATCAAGGATGCCCTGGCGGTGTTCGACCAGGAGTGGCTCGATCTCAAACCGGACGGCCTGAAGATCGATTATCCGCGCATCAGGATTCCCCCGGAGTCCCAATCGAAGTTGACCACCAACTGGCGGGACCGCTATATTTTCGAATTTCTTCTCCCTGAGCCCGAAGTGATCTTCGAACGGCGGATGAACCGCCAGAAAGACGGCTACTTCCCTGGGGACGCCAACCTCGATCTCGACACGGTGGTCCGGCAGGTCGATGTTTACAGCCGGGTCGCCCTGTTTCTCCACCGGGCCGGGATGAACGTCTACATCCGCAGCGATCTGACCCAGCCGCCAATGCTGATCAGTGAAAAAGGCGAAGTAGCCCTGCCGCCCTGGGCGGTCGCCACCCCGGAGCCGAGCCCGAGTATGAAAACCCTGTCAGGCTGGAAACAGATATTCGTGGGCCAGGTCAGGATCCCCTGGTTCACCGTCAGCGAGGAGATCCAGAATCTCACCGAGCCCTCGCGCATTCCCCATGACGGCAAAAGCCTCGACATCATCATCGGCCGTTTCCATCTGAGACTGTCGCCGGAAATCCCCCTGGGGGCCAGAAAAAAATATTTGCGCCAGAACAAGGACTGGATCATCAGGAAACCGCAAACCTGCAGCGACCGTCAGATCCGCGGATTTGCCCGCATAAAGCCGGGGGAGACGGTGATGCTGGGGCGGGCCAACAAGGCCTATGACGATATTTTCAACTTTAAAAAGGAGGTGGCCAAGCGCCACGTGGCCATCACCAACAGCAAGGGCGACCTGATTATCCGGCCGCTGGAAAAGGATAAGCTGGTCAAAATCGTCAGGCTGGACGATCAGGATACCCGCGAACAGAGGGGTGCCAACCGGATCGAGGCCATGCTCGAGGTGCGTGAGCTGCTCGGCGGCTCCATCGCCGAGCTTGACGGGCCCGAAGCCCTCGAACTGATCACCGAGGTAAACGGGATTCTCGCCGAGCAGCCCTATCGGGTGCTGGATAAAAACAAGCAGCCGGGGGGACTCCTGGAGCTGAATGACGCCCCCTCGCCGGTGATAGTCGGCGACCTGCACGGCCAGGTCGACAATCTGCTGAAAATCCTCACCGAGAACTGTCTGGTCCAGACCCTGCAGAACAACCGGGCGGTGCTCTGCATTCTTGGCGATGCAGTCCACAGTGAGGACCTGGGCGAGATGGAGAACATGGACAGCTCCATCCTGATCATGGACCTGATCTTCACCCTGATCAAATGTTTTCCTGCCAATGTCTTCTATCTGCGCGGCAATCATGACAGCTTCAGCCCGGAGCTTTCTAAAAACGGAGTGCCCCAGGGCATCCTCATGAAAAAGGCCTTGAAAGACAAACGGGGTGCGGCCTATGTCAAGCAGATGCAGAAATTCTATGATCTGCTGCCCTACATGATCGTCACCACCTCCTTTATCGGCATACACGCGGGTCCGCCGCGCCCGGAGACCACCAGGAAACAGATTATCAACCTCAGCAGTAAACCGGACCTGGCCCGCGAGCTAACCCAGAACCGGATCAAACGGCCTTATTACCCGGCCGGATACGGAAAAACCGAAATCAAGGCGCTGCGCAAGACCTTCGGGATGACCAAATCGACCCCGGTGATCGTCGGCCATACCCCGCTGGACCCGTTCGGCACCATCTGGCAGAACGTCGGATCCATCAAAAATCACCATATCGTCTCCAGTTCCAATGCCAGCGGCCCTGGTATATTTATCCGGGTCAAAGGCAAGATGATCCCCCTCACCTACCCGTTCGAACCACTCACCAAACTCATCAATCGGCTGCGCACCTGAGCACCGCTCAAAGCATCCTAACGAAATCTTAATATTTCTCTTTCGTCTTTATTATCAAAGGCATTGGCGGCAGAGAACCCAGCCCTGCAACAACGATTCGCAGTTTGGTAAGGATCAGCCACCATATTATCCTTGAACTTTACCCCAATGATCTGCTAACTAAACCCTAACTTTTCCTTAATTTTTTTAAGGACTGAACTGTTTTCGCAGCGCCGTCCCAGGGGGGATATATGGAGATCAAATCGACCACGCCGCTCTCGGGTCTTTTCAGGACCTCGCCCTTCAAACCGGTGCAGGAGCACATGCGGACCATCTTTTCCTGCATCTGTTTTCTGCCGCCTCTGCTCGATGCCCTGTATCGAAAAGACTACCCGCAGCTCTCCGAATTCGCCGAGGAGATCATCAAGCTGGAATCGGAAGCCGACGATATCAAACAGGAATTCAGGGAGCACCTTCCCAACACCCTGCTGCTGCCGGTTGACAGGGAAGATCTGCTCAACCTGATCAGCGATCAGGACGGACTTGCCGACCTGGTCGAAGATATCGCCAAGACCCTCAGCTACCGGGACATGGAGGTCCCGGACCCTATCAAGGACCTGCTCGATGAACTGCTCGAGGGGACCATGGAAATCTCGGTAGCCGCCAAGGACATGATAGAGCGCCTCGACGAACTCCTTCAGGTTGGATTCCGCGGCCGGGAACAGGAAAAGGTCTCCGCCATGATCGCCGGAGTGCGCCGCAGTGAACACAATATCGACAATATCATGTACCGGATACGCCGGCAGCTCTTCAAGTGCGAAAAGGATCTCAATCCGGTGGATACCATGTTCTGGTACCAGCTTATCACCCTGATAGGCTCCATATCGGATCAGGCCGAAAACGTGGCTGACCGCCTCCTCCTCTTCCTCTCAAAATAGGCTGATATCATGGATATAATTGCTGCCTACGGTACGGCTTTCGTCATTTTAGCGATCATTTTCGGCCTTTATATGACCTGGGGCATCGGCGCCAACGACCTGGCCAACGCCATGGGCACCTCGGTGGGTGCCGGCGCGGTGACTATCAGACAGGCGATCTGCATTGCCATCATCTTCGAATTCTCCGGCGCCGTAATTGCCGGCGGCCACGTTACCAGTACCATCAGAAAGGGGATCATCGATCCCAGCTCAATCGTCAACTCTCCGGAAATCCTGGTTTACGGCATGCTTGCCTCCCTGCTGGCCGCCGCCTTCTGGCTCATGGTCGCCTCCTGGAAGGGCTGGCCGGTATCGACCACCCACTCAATCATCGGCGCGCTTATTGGTTTTGCCATCGTCGGCATCGGCCCGGACGCGGTGAAATGGAGCAAGGTGGGCGGCGTGGTCGGCAGCTGGGTGGTCAGCCCGGTGGTGGGCGGCACCATATCGTTTCTGCTGGTGATGAGCACCAGGAAGCTGATCTTCGACACCGAAGACCCGCTGAAAAACGCCAAACGGTATGCCCCCTGCTATGTCTTTCTGGTGGGATTCGTCATCTCCCTGGTGACCATGTTCAAGGGGCTCAAGCATCTGAAAGTCGACCTCAGCGTGCCCCAGAGTTTCGGGGTGGCGGTGATCATCGGCCTGATTACCGCCGGCATCGGCTGGTATTTCATCAGGCGTATCGAAGCTGACCGGGAAGCCGACCGCGATTTTCATTTCGCCAGCGTCGAGAGGGTGTTCGCGCCGATGATGCTTTTTACCGCCTGCGCCATGGCCTTTGCCCACGGGTCAAACGACGTCGCCAACGGCATCGGGCCGCTGGCGGCGGTAGTGAGCATTGTCAGTTCGGGCGGCGAAGTGATGCAGAAATCAGAACTGCCCATCTGGATACTGCTGCTCGGCGGCGGCGGTATCGTACTCGGCCTGATCACCCTGGGCTACCGGGTGATGCTGACGGTCGGCAGAAAGATTACCGAGTTGACTCCATCGCGGGGATTCTGCGCCGAACTGGCGGCCGCCACCACGGTCGTGATCGCCAGTCGGACCGGGCTGCCGGTTTCCACCACGCACATCCTGGTCGGATCGGTACTTGGCGTGGGCTTGGCCAGAGGCATCGGGGCGCTGGATCTGCGCGTGGTGTTCAACATCATCGTCAGCTGGCTGGTCACCCTGCCCGCCGGGGCCATCATGGCGATGCTCTTCTTCTTTACGCTGAAGGGCATTTTCAGTTAGGCGACTCAGTTCCCGGTGCTGACCATGTAATCCCGCCAGATCGGGGCAGCAGTGCGGCCGCCGTTTTCGTTTCTGCCGAGGCTCTGGTTGCGGTCATGGCCGACCCAGACCCCGGTTATTCTCTGGTTTTGAAAACCGATGAACCAGGCGTCCCGGTTGTCGTCCGAGGTGCCGGTATTGCCGCCGGTGATTCCCGGGACTCCCTTAGCCCTTTTACCGGTTCCCCGCTCAATCACTTTCTGGAGCATCGCTTTCATCCTCACGGCGCTGGTACTGCTCATGACCGTGCTCGATTTCGGCTGGTGTTGGTAGATGGTCTCTCCGGCATGGGTGGTAATCGAGTCGATCAAGGTCGGCAGGGTGTAAATGCCGTCACAGACAAAGGGCAGATAGGCCGCACTCATTTCCAGCGGGGACACGTCCACCGCCCCGAGCGCCAGCGACAGATCGGGCGGCAAATCAGTGCTTATGCCGGCGCGGCGGGCCAGCTGATGGACGGGTTGGACGCCTGTTTTCTGCATGGTCTTCACGGCCGGGATATTGTAGGAATAGACCAGCGCCCGGCTGAGGCTGACCGGGCCGTAATTGTCCCCGGAGAAATTTTTCGGCTGCCATGACCTGCCGTCCGCCCCCTTGATCGACAGCGGCTCATCGACGATTATGGTATCGCTTGCCCAGCCCTTCTCCAGCGCAGCACTGTAGACCAGCGGCTTGAACACCGACCCGGCCGGCCGCTTGGCCTGTACCGCCCGGTTAAACGGAGTGGTGCTGAAATCGGTGCCGCCGATCAGGGCCCGAACCCGCCCGCCGCAGCCGTCCAGGGCCACCAGGGCCGCCTCGGGTGCGCCCTTTCCCCCGCCATTGCGGGCGGCGACCGCGGCAACCCCGGTCCGTACTGCCCGCTGCCCCTCCCGCTGGGCCCTCTGATCCAGGTTGGTATGGATTTTCAAGCCGGCCGTCTTGAGGCTCCCGCCGATCATCTTCTCGGCCCGTTTCCTGACCACCTGCAGATAGTAGCCGTTAACTCTCCGGCTCTCCTGGGAGCGAACCAGCTTGGGGGCGATGTGATAGGCCGCCTTTGCGTCGGATTCGCTGATATAGCCGTCCGCCGCCATCCTGTTGAGCACGTAGCGCTGTCGCTGGTGGGCCCTGTCAAAATGATCGACGGGAGAGTAGCGGCTCGGGGCCTGGGGCAGACCGGCGAGCAGGGCGATTTCGCCGAGGTTGAGCTCGGAGGCGTGCTTATCGAAATAGGTCAGAGCCGCAGCCTCGACTCCGTAGGCCCCCTCACCCAGATAAATATGATTGAGATAGATGTAGATGATCTCATTCTTGGAGAGCTGGCGATCGATGCGCCAGGCCAGGATCGCTTCCTTGAATTTTCGCAGATAGGTTTTCTCGGGGCTGAGCAGCAACCCCTTGGCAACCTGCTGGGTGATGGTGGAGCCGCCCTGACTCTTGCCACCCTGCCTGATATTGTTGATCAGGGCCCTGAGCACCGAAAAGAAATCGAGCCCCGGATGGTCGTAGAATCTGCCGTCCTCGGCCGCCACAAATGCCTTGGGCAGTAAGGGAGCCATCTTGTCGAGTCCGACGACGATGCGGTTCTGTTCCGCTACCCGATCGACCACCGTGCCGTGGCGATCGAGGATCAGGGTCGCCTGCGGCGGGCTGTACTGGGAGACGTCTCGAATGCCGGGGATGTTGAGCTGCTCAAGTACAAGCAGCATGACCCCCAGAAACATGGTCAGGACGATACCGACCCCGAACATGAGGCCGATGAGGTGGCGCTCGTTCAGCGGTTTTCTGCGCTTGGTCGGGGATGCAGGTTTTTTTTTCTTGGAAACAGCCACTTGCCAAAGACCTATCTTATCTTTCCTGTCCGGTGCCGCAGGTCGTCGGGAACCCGCTATACCATCGCCGTGGTGATGTGGAGGAATAAAAACCACAATGGCAGGAAATGCCAGCAAATAAGAGTGCGGCCGGGGGAAAAAGAGTACTTCGGAGAAGAGGGTGGTGGCACTGATTGAAGAATACGGGGCGACGCTCCCAACAGAGCTGCCGCCCCGCCGAAAATCAGCCGCCCCAGGGGGTGATGGCTTCTTTTAATTTCTTGTATCCTGCAATGAAGCCAGGCCGTTCACCGCCATAGACCTGGTCGAAGGTGGCGATGGCCTCGTCCAGCCAGCGGCGCAGCTCGTCATTGTCCGGATTGGCATCCAGATAGGCCTGCCTGATGAGGACGAAATGGATACGGGGGTCATAGGGTTTCTTGGTGCCGCCCACGCGCTCGTCACCGTCCAGCAGGCGCAGCAGCATGGCATCTGCCGATCCCAGGGTTTGTTCGTAAATCGGCGGTCCCGACATGCGGTACATGACCGAGGTCATGTCGCGCCCGTTGCCGGTGGTATACCCCATCTGCTGCCAGAGCTCGGCGGTATCGACTTCCTGGCCCAGATGTCTGGCAACCAACCCGCCGAAGGCCCGCAGCGGATCAGAGACATCGGCCAGCAGATCGGTCAACCGGTCACCGTCGAGATCGGTGGCCAGCACGATGCAGTCCCGATTCTCGATGAGATCCCAGAGCAGCAGGCCGTAGTTGGTATCGGAGATGTGCTGCTCGATCTGCCCCTGCCAATTCTCCATCCCGGCTTTGAAGTCGTCGGGCAGCAGGGCGATAATCCGGTCCACCCTCTCTTTGTGCTCCACATAGCCGTCTATCACGTACTTGCGTCCCACCGAAAATTTGGTCCCCTGCAGCAGCCAGGAATGGAGCCCGGCGTTGATGCCGTCCTCCATGGCCTGGGTAGGTTTCATCGCCACCCGGCCGAGGCTGCCGGTGTCGTTGACCATTTTCAGAAAAAGCCGGTTGGCGTAAGCCATCTGCAGCCCTGGGGTGTTCATTTCGGAATGGATGATGCCTGTTTCCTCTGCCACATCGAAGACCGCCCTGTTCTGGGAATACGGCAGACAGGGCATGGAGCGGACCACGGTGATGGGGCCGTAGGGACGGACGTTGCAGTAGACGCCGGCCTGGGTGCGCAGAGCGGCGTTGCCCGATTTTCCCATGACCACGACCTTGCCGCCGCTGCCGTCGTTGACATAGGCGTCGCCTGCGGTGGACCATTTGATCGAAGTGCAGTTCATGTTGCCGAACCAGGCCAGTGAGGCGAGCTTGGAATCATGCCGGTACTGGGCCCACATGGGCACCGCGTAAAAGGGCAGGCCCAGCACGTCGATGGCGGCGATAGTGCCGAGCAGCGCATAGGCATCGGTCAGACTGTGGGCCACCGGATTGACGGTGCCGTCGTGTCTGCCGCCCTGCCAGATCACCGCCTCCGGATAACCGGTCGGCCTCTCGTCAGTGGGTTCAAATAGATTGGACAACAGGCCTAACAGGTCACCGCCGTCGTGCTCGGTGCGGGCAATGGACATCAGATCGATCATGGCTATCCTCGCAGTAATTTTTACACGTGGAGTGCGTTCTAAGTGGTGTTACACGACATTATGGCATGGTGGTAAAAGATCAAGTCCATTTTGGCAGCCTTGTCGTTTAACCGCTTCCCAACTATGGAATTGAGAGGTACAAAGGTATTTTTTTATTACCGCAGGCGGTGTCCAGCAGTTAATCAGGAACTAAGCTCAGCCTTGCAGTTACGACCGTTCCAGCATCTTCATTAACTCTACGCAAGCCGGTAGAGCAAGGTGACAGTGAGGTTGCGTTCGAGCATTTCGTCGTGGACAGCCATTGATTCGGACTGCAGCACATGGACGATTTCAATATCTGGGTTTTCCTCCAACCACTCGTTGAGCTGCAGTTCTCCCGGCGGGTTGATGTTGGTGGTACAGTAGCTGAAGATCTTGGCTTTCAATGGTTCCATGACAACCTCCTGGAAAATTTCCGAAAATTTCAGCGATGCGCTGCAGTCGTCTCGCCAATAATTACCTGCGGCCGGGCTTAAACCGAGGGCGCCGGTCTGCACCCCGAACCGGTCAATCCTCCCGCCGATGGGGCGGTTGACCGTAGCTGCGGCGGCAGAGTTAAGCTGATCCTAATGGCAAATATAAAAATCCTGAAATTCCCTGTAAAGACAGTGGCTGATCTTTGCTCTTTGAGCAATCGCAGTCTTGCGGGAGGAAAAAAAGAAGCAAGCCCTCTGCTAAGTTTGAAGTTGTCTAAGCGAATGGCGTTCAGAGGGCTTGCTGGGGCGGAGCCAAAAACTTCATAGAGCTTCGCCTTGCAGAAATCATATCAAAAATACATGGCTTGAGTACAGAAGAAATTGCACGGCCGCTTTCGCCGCCCTGATCGCGTTATATGACAATGCATGTCTGCCTCCTGTCATTCTCCATCATTGCCAAAATCGGGTTTCTACAGCGCTACCAGGCAACAGGATAAGTCGAAGCCACGTGTGCTGGCAGCCCCAGGTTCAAGATAAAGAGAAAGAACGATCAAGTTGGTCTTCTTCTGTGGGTTTGCGACCGGTCATAATAACCCCAAAAGCTGCTTCTCAGCCTTGGCTCTTGCTAATAGTGTCTGTAGTGAATAATGATAAGGCTGCTGGCAGAGGTTCCTCTCAATGTTCTTCATGTCAGTGTAGTGTTAAAAGATTATCAACAGTCGACCATCTATATGAGACCAGTGTGTAAGATCCGCATTACCGCTTACTTGATCTTCATTCTATGGAGCAACCTTTTGCTGGCGGCCCCAGAATACTGCCATTCTCAAATTAGCCGACCCACCCAGTTAAGCTATCTGATTGTTCAGGAATTTCCTCATGATCCACAGGCATTCACTCAGGGATTGGCCTGGAATAAAGGAAACGTCTATGAAGGGACAGGGCTGTATGGGCGCTCCTCATTGCGGCGAGTTGATTTGCACACAGGAAGAGTTGAGCTGCAGCGTAATTATGATAGGCAGTTTTTTGCTGAGGGAATCACTGTATACGAAGACAAAATTTATCAGCTCACTTGGAAAAATAATCGCATTTTCCAGTATGACGCACATGACTTTTCTCTTATCGGATCATGGGAATTTCCTTATCAAGGTTGGGGAATTACCCATGACAGCGAGCAATTGATAATCAGCGATGGTACCGCCAGGCTGTATTTTCTTGAGCCGAAAACTCTGGTGGAAAAACGCAGGATAGTTGTCCATGATGATCAGGGCCAGGTAAACCGACTTAATGAATTGGAATATATAAATGGAAAAATATATGCAAATATCTGGAAGACAGACCAGATAGCTATTATTGACCCCAAGGATGGCCTGGTTACCTCGTATCTGAACCTGAGTGGTCTGACCACTCGCATGAAGGGCGAAAATAACCCGGATGTACTCAATGGAATTATGTATGATCCTGCAGGCGACAGATTATTTGTAACGGGCAAATTATGGCCGCTTCTTTTTGAAATTCAAGTCGTTCCCATACCTCTCTAGGCAAACCTCAACACGTCGATCTATCACTCAGCACAAGTGGATAAACGAAAAACACCTGCACAAAGAAACTAAATGGGCTGGTTTACAAAAAAGCAATCGCTGCTGACTCCAGGCAAATGCGCTGAAGAGCTATACGATGTTGTTTTCTGGGTTCTCTCCTACTTCAAAGCTGCATTTATCGAAGAGAACGAAGAGATGGATGAGGACCACCTCGTTCAACTTATCAGAGATCGAAATTACGAGATGCTTCTGCTGACCTTGTGGGTCATGCACACCTATCTGCCTTCCACGGAACTGCGCGGCAAAGTTATTGAGAGGTTTTGCAAAGCGCTAAGAGATGAATCGGGAGACATTGGCAGACGTATACCAGAGGATGCATTTCAGGAAGATCTCAAGGATAGACGTAACGCATACACCCATGCTTATGATAAGTTGCGGTTTTTTCCCAGTGAAGGAGTGAATGAGTTTGGCGGTATGATCGCCCAAGTAATTCAATATGGCAACCACCCTCTGGAACCACCGGCCAACATTACATCCGAAGAAGCGCGTAAATGGCACTTCAAAGCAAGGGTAGCAATGAATAAATGGCATAACGAGATCAAGAGACGTCATCTGGTCAAGACCATCGAAAAATATTCCGATCCTGACCTGTCACAGCTGTAGCATCATGGTGAATGCCAAGGATTTAAATTGCCGCTATATTTGTGGCGCGGCGCACGCCGCTGCAGGTAAGTTGAAGATAACCGGACACCGTCTTGATTAAATGAGGTAAGGTACAGGCAAAAATTGACGGCAGTCATCCTACCAAGGTAAAACTGATGGTAGAGGTGATTTATGATTCAAGAACCTGGTGCAGCCATCTTCGGTTGAAGCCAAAACCATCCTATTGCCTCTATGATGAGTATCTCTACCTGTTTGGAGGCAGCCTAAAATATGGTGTTCCACAAAGGAATTACTGTGAGCTTATCGACTTACCGATGGTTTTTACTGGCAATGGGAGTTCTGCTGACACAGCTGCTGGTGAGCGCAGCAGGACAGGCCCAAAATACCGGGATCTACTCCGCCGATCTATTGGCAATGCAGGGTCGCTGGATTCGAACTGACGCCCCATATGTCATTGAATTACGGCACAGCAAGACTGACATGCTGGAGGCTTTCTACTTCAACCCGCGCCCGATACATGTCGAGAAAACAGAAACAGCCCAAAAAGACGGGTTTCAATATGTCATGATAGAATTGCGGGATCTCAATTATGAAGGTTCCATCTATTTACTGCACTATAATCGGGAAGACGACGCCCTCAGCGGTATTTACATACATGGTGCAACCGGGCAGCGTTTTCAGGTAAGCTTTTCCAGACAGACATCCCCGTGAGGCGACCAGGTGGTCTGCAGCCAGAGCCGTTCAATGTTGACGCCTGATTTCTCTGTGCACATCCCTGCCATCCCTGTGGAGCTCAGCAAAATAAAGCACCCTTCAACTGCAACCCGCACAATTATTCGTCCTTTTTTTCAGGAGATTTGGGCTTACGGGACTCTGCGGCTTCCTGAAACCCATCGCCTAATCCTTTTAAAATATGATAGGAGACCAATTGAGCCATCTCCTCGGTATCCAGTTCCTTGACCGTTGCATCTATGCCCTGAATGGCTTCCCCTGTCTTGGCAATCATATCATGAGTGGCGTCCAGTTTTTCCGAAACCCGCATTACGTGCCCGGCAAAATCTGATTTTTCTATCACCTGGGTAATTGAATCGCCAAGTTGTTCCGTTGCCGTCGTCACCAATCGTTCAACAATCACATCCGTATCCATGGTTTGGAATCGGCTCTGGAAATCAGCAATCGCCTGCTCTGCCTTGTCCAGATCCGCGTGCAATCGATTTACCAGCGTCGCCGACTGCCAGAACACATACCCCAGTCCTGCAAAAAGGATCATGAACAACACAAAATTAATGCAGACCAGTATGAAGGTGTGCTTCTGTTTTGTATGCAGTTGCTCGAAATAACTCATGAACGCATCCTCGCTGCTATTGGTGTGAAGTTGATACTCTCCCCGTGTAAAGGCCAGTTCTAAGAGGCTACCCAGAAACGGCCAGCGCCGCTTTCACCCGGGCCGGGGTCATCGGCAACCGGTAGCATCTGGCCCCGCAGGCATCGAAAATCGCGTTGGCGATCGCCGCTCCCATGGTGATGATGGCCGGCTCGCCGCCGCCCTGGGACGGTGAGTCGACATTGTCGACGATGACAGTTTCGATCTTCGGCAGCCAGCTGAAACGGGGGATCTCGTAAGTGTCGAAATTGTTGTCGTGGATAGCGCCGCCGGAAAATCTGATCTCTTCGCTCAGGGCGTACCCCAATCCCATGGTAATGCACCCTTCCATCTGGATAGCGGCACCTTCGGGGTTGACGCAGAGTCCCATGTCCTGCGCACAGACGACGCGGGTTACCTTGACCGCGCCGCTGGTTTTGTCCACCTCCACTTCAGCCACGGTGGCTACCCAGGTACCTGCGTCGACACCGCAGGCGAGGCCACGTCCAAGGCCGCTGGGTGCAGGCGAGGCCTTCCAGCCGAACTGTTTCGCGGCGGCCGCGAGCACCCCTTTTAAGCTGCGGTTTTGCAGGTGGCTTAGCCTGAAGTCGAGGGGGTCGATTCCGGCCTGTGCGGCCATGATGTCAATCTGGGATTCCCGGGCGAAGGTGTTGGTGTTGTTGGCTGGTGCGCGCCAGGCTCCCACCGCAAATGGATGAATTCCGGAAGACACGCCCCAGATGCCGCCGTGCGAAGAGGTGCGGTGATGGGCGATGTCATAGAATTGCTCGGCGCCGCGATCACCTGCGAAATAGACGTGATAATCCCAGAAGTTGAGGTACCGGTTTTTGTCGAGCCCCGAACGGATCTTTATCACCGCCGCAGGACGAAAGGAGTCGTGAAAGAATTCGTCCTCCCGGCTCCAGGCCACCTGAACCGGTTTGCCGGTAAGCTTGGCAAGCCGGGCAGCTTCCTGGACCTGGAGATTTCGGGTCTTGCCGCCGAAGCCGCCGCCCAGATAGGGCGAGATCACCCGCACCTTCCCGGGTGGCAGGCCAAGTGTCCTGGCCGCTTCGTCCCGGGCCGGGAAGGGAGTCTGGCTTGACGGCCAGACCGTGGCACTATCCCCGTCATAATGGACGGTCGCCGTGTGCGGCTCCATGGGGGCATGGGCGACATAGCCGTCGTGATAGGTCGATTCGACAACAGTCTGCGATTGACGTTCCCCCTCTACCAGGCTGCCGCCGGCGGCGAGGGTGGACGGGCTTGGAGCGACCTCGAGGAGGTGGGCGAAGATTGAGTCGGTATCGACATGCGGTTCCGGCTCGTCGAAGGTGGCCCGTATTCGTTGCAGGGCAAAATCGGCCATGTCCCACTTTTGGTGGAGTACCGCCACCAGCTCTCCGTCGTGCACCACCCGCACGCCCGGTATGGCTTCGGCCCCACTCGTATCGAGCGTGCGCAATGTCGCGCCGTGGGCAGGGGGGCGCAGGATGCGGGCGCAGAGCATGTCCGGCAGCCTGATGTCGGCGGCGTATTCGGCTTTCCCGGTAACCTTTTCCAGGGCGTCGGCCCGGAGTCTGGACCGGTTCATGACCTTGAACTCGCCGGGCGATTTGGGCTGCACGGTACCGCTCACGTAATGTTCGATACGCGTGCCCTCAGTCAGTTCCTGGTAAGAGACGCGTCGTTGCGGTCGCTTTCGGATAAAGATTTCGCCTTGTTCCGCCTCGAGATCATCGACGGCCGCATCGAGGTGTTCAGCGGCCAGTTCGAGCAGCACCGCCCGGGCTTCCGCCCCGGCCTGGCGCAGTGCCGGCCCGAAGCTGCGGGTGGTCAGGCTGCCGTAGGTGCCGCGGTCGTAAGGACAGAGATCGGTGTCACCCATAACCATCTCTATCTGTTCGAAGGCGACGTCAAGTTCATCGGCGAGCATCTGCGCCAGCGACGTGACCACACCTTGCCCCATCTCGATTTTGCCGGTAAAACACTGCACCACCCCCTTTTCCCCGATCCTGAGAAAGGCGTTAAAATCGGAGGGCAGCGGGGCGCTGTCCACCTCCCCGGTAAACAGGGCCAGATCGCCCGTGGTGAAGAACACGATGAGGCCGGTGGCGCTCAGTCTAAGAAAATCGCGGCGAGAAATCGATACGGTGTGCGGGGAGATATCTAGACGTTCACTCATTTCAACCACCTCCGTTCAGTTTCTCGGCGGCCGCCTCGATCGCCCGGACAATGCGGTTGTGGGCGCCGCAACGGCACAGGTTATTTTCCATGGTGTCGATGATCTCAGCACGATTTGGGGAGGGGTTGCGGTTAAGAAGCGAAGCCGCCTGCAGAATCATGCCAGGGGTGCAGTAGCCGCATTGGAGAGCGTCGTGCTCGACGAAACTCTGCTGCACCGGGTGCAGATCATTGCCTGCGGCCAAGCCCTCGATGGTAAGCACTTCGCTGTCGGCAACCTCGCCCACCGTGGCCTGGCATGAGCGCACGGCGGTGCCGTCGACGAGCACGGTGCAGGAGCCGCACAGCCCCTGGCCGCAGCCGTACTTCGTGCCGGTAAGGGCGAGGTCGTGGCGGATGACCCAGAGCAGCGGCCGCTGTCGATCAACCGTGACAGTAATGGGCCTGTTGTTGAGCGTGAAGCGAATCGTTTCATTCATGGTCGAATCTCCCGGGAAGAGGTACGCATTACCAAGGGCTGGGTCGGGCTCCGCCAAGGCGGGACGATTGCGCCGGACTCCATGCCTCTGTTGTATCAGGTAATGGCCGGCTTGTCCATGCAGGCCGCTGGAGGTGTCCCAAAATTTCCGGGTTCGCCCGGAGTGATTGCTCCAATATCTGCAAGGTCTATGGACCTAAGCCAGTAAACTTTGGTAAGCTGCATCATGGGTGGTGATCCCAAAAAGGTGTGCCAGCAGTTGCTGTGTTACTCCGGTGACCTGGCAAAAAAGACTGCACGGCTCCAGCACAAGTCAAACTGGATCAAGACCATGCCCAGCAAGAGCTGCACTTACTGCTGCACCTCCAGGCGAAACTCCAGCTGTATTTCGACAAGACCAGGAAGCCGGCTGACTTCGAGTTGAGAAGGTGATTCTGCGTGCGGCAGAGTGAGCAGCTCACTATCCCTCGGGATAACAGGGGACGGAACACATTTTGCTATGAATGATCAACAGAAATCACCGCACTATCTGGCAGCGATCGACCTGGGCTCCAATAGTTTTCACCTGGTAGTTGCCCGCATTGAGGACGGTCATGTGCACATTCTTGATAGAATAAAGGAAATGGTGCGCCTGGGAGGCGGTCTTGATAAAAATGGCAGACTGTCTGAAGAGGCGCGCATACGCGCCCTTTCCTGTCTTGATCGTTTTGCCGAACGTGTGCAGAAACTACCCCAGGGCAGTGTGGCAGCTGTTGGAACGAATACTCTGCGTCAGGCGAAAAATTCCCGCCAGTTTTTACAAAGCGCCAGTGAGGTTCTGGGCCACCCGATCTCAATTATCGGGGGGAAGGAGGAGGCTCGCCTGATCTATCTCGGGGTTTCCCATTCTCTGGTGACCGAGGAGGGGAAACGGCTGGTGATGGATATTGGCGGAGGAAGCACAGAATTGATTATCGGTGAAGGTTTCGAGCCTCTGCATCTGAGAAGCCTTGACATGGGCTGCGTGAGTATGAGTCGCGCTTTTTTTCGAAGTGGAAAGCTCACCAAGAAGAACTGGGAAAAGGCCGGCATTGCCGCCCATCTGGAATTGCGTCCGCTACGACATTACTTTCGAAAAGTTGGCTGGGTCTCCGCTGCGGGGGCATCCGGAACAATAAGGGCGGCAGGAAGCGTCGTGAAAGGGCTTGGCCTTGAGACCTATAATATCACCCTGGACGGTCTACACAAAATCCGCAGTAGAATGATAGAGGCTGGACATGTCAAAAATCTCGATCTTCCCGGTTTAGATAGTGATCGGCGACCCGTTTTTGCGGGAGGACTGGCCATTCTCATTGCCACTTTCGAGGCACTTAAAATTGACACCATGCAGGTTTCCGAAGGCGCCCTGCGGGAAGGCCTGCTGTATGAGCGTCTGGGCCGCATTCAGAGTGAAGATACCCGTTTGAAAACCATTTCGAGTGTCCAGCGGCGATTTCAAGTCAGCCAGAAACATGCGCGGCGAGTGAGTTTAACTTCGCACCGCCTGTTAAACGCCTGTGAAAAAGCCTGGAACCTGCGCCAGGAAGACGCCGAAATACTGCACTGGGCAAGCAGCCTTCATGAGATTGGCCTGGCGGTTTCGCTGAGTGGCTACCAGAAACACGGCGCCTATCTCCTGGAAGAGGCTGATCTTCCGGGATTTTCCTTAGAGGAACAGGTGCGGATGAGTGTTCTGGTACGTTGCCATCGTAAAAAAATATCAAAAAAATTCTTCAGGGGGTTACCCAAAAAAGATCAGAAGACCGCCTTGAGGCTGGCGGTTCTTCTTCGTCTGGCCGCCCTCCTCCACCGTTCCCGGCAAGACGAGACGGCAGTGATTGAACAAGTGGTTGCCAGCGGGAATAATTTGACCCTTCAATTTGCCCCGTATGAGTTGATTAACCACCCCCTGCAACGAGCCAGCCTGGAGCGGGAAGCCAAGTATTTAAAAAATGTGGATTTCAATCTCAAGTTTACCTCATGACCTGCTCAGGCAGCTGGACAAATTCGCCTGCCCGCACGCACTAAATGTTGCAGCGGCTCATCCCGGGAAAAAGGTACCTCATCAAACTGGCTTTTAATTGCGTGCCCCAGCGGATTCCTGCCGGTTCGCATCCCGCTTTACGTGAATATAGGGTACAGGTCGCACCCCTGTTTTTCCTCAGAGCACCCCACCCCAAAGCTTCCGTACATTCAGGGTGCCTTCGATAAAAGCAAGAGATCCGTTATGGGCATAGTGACATTGTCAAAATTTGGACAAGCGCCTGGCAAAAAACTACTTTCTCGTTTTCCACTAACTGTTACCCCTTGATTTAATATCAAAAAATCAACTACATATCTCGGAAAGATCAAAATTGGCACGATATCTGCTTTTCACTTCCCAACCACTGCCTTCCAAAGATAATGGAGCACTAATGACCGGAATATCAGGAATCGGCCATAATCAGAAAAAAATTTTGACCGTGCTCTTTGAGTACAGCGAGCGGTATCCAGACCAGTGGGTGCCCCACTATCGTCTCATCAATGACCTCAAAATGGCTGAGACTGATTTTAGTCAAGCCATCAAACGCCTTGTAGAGCCTCGCACCAACGGAAACGACTTCAACCCTCTAGTGGAGCTGACTCTGCCTTCAATTGCCTACAGGGAGTTTGAAGGAGGCGTGGTTCCCTTACCCGACAACGCAACTATGAGTGATGCGTTGTTCGCCATGAAATTTGCCTGGGAGGGCAGTGAAGCCAGACGCCACTTCTACCGCATCACCGACCTGGGCGTGGCGCATCTGCACAACCTCACCAGTGACAATCGTCGTAAACCCTCGGCAACACCAACCACCTCAAGGGTGAGTCCGCCTATGTCCCGACAGAGGATTTCTTGATCCTGCGTATTAAAGAAGTTACTTAAATAATCTCACTCTTTGGAGCGGCTGGGCGAGACAATCAGCACTATCCTGAAGTGCAAAAGTTCAGGGGCAATCAAGTCACCTCAACCTTCACTCCACCGGTAATCTGCTGGAGATAATCAGGGCTCAAGGGGACGCCTGTGGCATCTGTCCCAGCGGCCGGATATACAGTTTCATACTCATAAAGTGATACGTCGAGCAAAATGGCTATGGGGGCGTCTTCCAACCCGAATGGACACACTCCGCCAGGAAGAAATCCTGTTGCTTCCTCTGTTTCATGCGCATTGGCCATCCGGTGCTTGGCACCTGTCGCACGTTTGAGCGCGCCACTGTTAATTTTCTTGTCGCCGGCAGCCACAACCAGTCGGTACTTATCATCTTTGCCCTTGAAAAGGATAGATTTTGCAATCTGGCCCACAGGTACTCCTATGCGTTGGGCTGCTTTTTCTGCAGTCGGCGTTGACCCAGGCTCAAATTCCAGGGCCGAAAGATCATGACTCTGCAGAAACGTTTGTACTTTGGGAGGGATATTGCTCATGTTCTGGACCAGATGAAAACCTTAATAGTATGGAATAGCTGTCGGCATGCCAGAGTTACCAGAACTGGAAAAGTAAAGCAATAGCAGCAGAATCTCTTATTTCTCAGGAACGCATCACCGGGCCCTGCCTGACAGTTGTTCCGGGTATGATTATAGTTTAGTTGTGTTGACAGGCAGTGGTATGCTCCTGAAAACCCGGTAGCGCAGGCAAGGAGGAACTATGCTCTTCTCTCTTGTCAATTTCCAATCAAGTCGGGCCCCATTGGTGTGCCTGATTATCTCATTCTTTTTGTATCTATTCCCGACCACCGTCTTTTCCGTATCTGCAGAGAAAAGCGATGCGCTGCTTCTCAGCATAGACGGCACCATCAATCCCGCCGTTTCCGACTACATCAGAAAAGGCTTTCAGCTGGCAACCGAGCAAAACGCCTCGATGGTGATAATTCGGATGAATACCCCCGGGGGGCTGGATGCCTCGATGCGAGATATCATTCAGGAAATACTCTCCTCCCCGGTTGCCGTGGTAACCTACGTGTCGCCGGATGGCGCCCGAGCTGCCAGCGCCGGCACCTACATCCTTTATGCCAGCCACGTTGCGGCAATGGCACCGGCAACCAACCTCGGGGCCGCCACCCCCATTCAGATCGGCGGCCTGGGCAGCGCCAAGGATAAAGAGAAGCCTGATGAAGAAGATTCCAAAGACCCAAGGTCGGCCCTTGAGAAAAAGATCATAAATGATGCGAGCGCCTATATCAAGGCGCTTGCCGACAAACACAACCGCAACGGTGAGTGGGCCGTCCAGGCAGTCCAGGAAGCCGTAAGTCTGACCGCCCGAGAAGCCCTCGAACTAAACGTCATCAACATCGTGGCCGACAACCTTGATGATCTGCTGGAGCAGCTCGACGGCTACCAATTGGTCATTGACGGAGAACCGGTATCTTTAAGTACTTCTGAGGTTGGCCTGAATAATTTTGAACCAAGCTGGCGCTACAAGCTACTCGGTGTAATCAGTGATCCGACCATTGCCTATCTGCTCCTGCTGCTCGGCTTTTACGGGCTCATTTACGAACTCGCCAACCCGGGGTTTTTCCTACCCGGAGTTGCCGGTGGCATCGCCTTGATGCTGGCCCTGTATGCCCTTCAGCTGCTGCCGGTTAATTACAGCGGACTGGCGTTGATGATCCTGGGCATCGGCTTCCTCGTCGGCGAGGCATTCATGCCCAGTTTCGGCACCCTCGGCGTGGGCGGGATCATCGCCTTTGCTGCCGGCTCGCTCATCCTTATCGATGATCAGACGATGCGCGTCGCCCTGCCCACCATCATCGGCACCACAGCGGTGTCGGCACTTTTCATTTTGGTGCTGATGAGCCGCGTCGCGATGATGCGGCGAAAACGCATCCACACCGGTGTCGAGGCAATGGTAGGAACCTTCGCTGAAGCGCGCTCCGATTTCAGCGGACCGGGAATGGTCTGGGTAAACGGTGAGTCATGGAATGCCCACAGCAGTGTACCCGTGAAAAAGGGAGAGAAAGTAAAAATCCTGTCCATTTCCGGCCTGGAACTAATCATAGAACCAACCAAGGAGGACTCCTGACATGATAACCCCTGATATGCTGACCGCCGGCCTGATGAGCTATCTAATCCCGGTCCTGCTTGCTGTAGGCCTGGTGGCATTGTCATTGAAGATAGTAGCCGAGTACGAGCGTCTTGTCGTTTTGTTTCTCGGACGTTTCCAGGCAGTCAAACAACCCGGACTGAGAATCGTGGTTCCCGGTATTCAGCGTGCGTTCCGCGTGGATTTGCGGGTTATCACCATGGATATCCCGCCCCAGGACGTGATTTCCCATGACAATGTAACGGTGCGGGTCAACGCAGTACTTTATTTCAGAGTGGTCGATCCGGAAAAAGCCATCATTCAGGTTGAAGACTTCAACACCGCGATAAATCAGCTCGCCCAGACGACACTCCGCTCAGTGCTGGGGCAGCATGATCTGGATGAGATGCTGGCCGAGCGCGAAAAGCTCAACGACAACATCCAGGAGATCATCGACAAGCGGGCCGATGCCTGGGGTATCAAGGTTATCAACGTGGAAATCAAGCATATCGATCTGAATGATTCGATGATCAGGGCCATAGCGAGGCAGGCCGAGGCAGAAAGAGAGCGAAGGGCAAAAATAATTCACGCTGAAGGCGAATTTCAAGCGGCGGAGAAACTGCTCTCAGCCGCGAATATCATCTCGCAGAACAGCCAGGCCCTGCACCTCAGGTACCTGCAGACATTAAATGACATCTCGACCAACAAAACCTCGAACACCATCGTCTTTCCGCTGCCCTTGGAATTTATCCGAGCCTTGGGCCCGTTGAGCCCCGACCTGAAGGACAGTTCTTCACAGACATAAGCGGGCACCCCGGGGCCTGGATGGTGCTCAACCGGTTAAGATTAATAGGGTTTTCAGCTCACCATTGGGCCGCTCTGCGGCGCACCTTTGGGGCATGAATCATATCGTGCTGAGCTGCCGAACGGGTCTCTCACCACTTCCCCCCTCCACAAGTACGGTCTTGTAAGGAAAGTATATGGTGATAACAGGCTTAAACTTGCTATTGGGCCGTTTTCTGGCCGATAATAAAGTATAGCCTAGTGCTCTTTTTTACTCAGTACGATGTCAAAAAGGAGGTCGTCATGGCGAAACCAAAACAGAACGGTCTGCACCACCATATCACCGCAGTGAAAAAAGAAGAACGCGCCTTCGAAAATGCCTTTCAGGCGGTCTCACGGATGATCCTCGAAAAACAGATCGACAAGGTGATTGTCAACGCGAAAAGCACCTTCGATTACCGGATCTTTCGCGAAGGAGAAAAGCATATAATCGGTATGTATGATGAAATAAACTCGTTCGTTTCTTTCGTGAAAGACGCCTCGCAGGGCGGATCGTCCCGGGAAATGGCGTTTGTCCTCGTCGGCGAACCGGGCAACGGCAAGACCTTTCTGGTCGAGTATCTATGCACCTTATACCGGCACTTTCTATGCCGCGAGGAAAACAGACGCTATACGTTCAGGTTCAACGGCTTGAGCCAGCTCGGTCATTACGGCGACATAGACGTGATCGAGTCGCAAACCTACGAAGACCCCATGATCCTGGCCATGAATCTGCTTGAATCGGCGGACGATTCGAGGAACTATCTGGCCCGCAGATACCGGCTGACCGCCCCGGTGATAGAGAAATGGTGGCAGAATTATCGGCCGCTCGGTGCCTGCACAGCCTATATTTGGAATGATATCAGAGAATTTACCGGCGGCAAACTGGAAGACATGCTGAATTTCGTTGAAATTGTTCCAGTCCCCCTGACCGAGAGTCTCGGCACGGTAACCGGCAAATATCCGGCCAAAGATAAAATCACCTCTTCCGCCGTTGACCTTTTGGGTGAGGAGTCGATTCAGCGGCTTCTGCACATCACCGACACCAACAACCCCTATCGCTTCGACCTGCGCAGAGGAGCCCTGGCCCGGGTCGCCGGCGGGGGCATCCATTTCAGCGACGAGATATACAAGAACAAAAAAGACCTTGTACAGGTGTACCTCAGCCTAATTCAGAACAGAACGATCGAAATAGACGGCTACAAATGGCCGATCGACACCCTCATTGTGGCCACCAGCAACAACGCCGAGTTCAATAAATTCCTGGCCGAAAAAGAGGAGGCCCCGATCATCGATCGATGCCGTATCTGCTATGTCTCCCACAACACCGACTACCGGCTGCAGAGCCAGTTGACTTCTTACGCCATTGGCGACAAGACCAAAACCACCCTGACCGGAGATGAGCTGCACCAGGATCCGAATCTCAATTACGCAGCGTCGGTCGGCGTGGCCTTGACGAGACTGCCGCGTTCCGAGAAGCTGACGCCGATCGAGACCATGAAGCTCGCCGCGGGTGAGGTTGCAGGCGAAAAATCGATAAAAACCCTCTCTGAGGTCATCGATACCTTGAACCAGGATGCCGACGTCACCAGCCGATTCGGCCAGAAGGGACTGGGTCAGCGAAACCTGGGCCGGGCCATGCAGCTGATGCTGGAAAGTTCGGAAACAAACGAGGGGCGGTGCATGTTCGCCTACGATGTATTCGGCGCACTGGAGCGCATCATTCTCGACTATGTGCCGGAACCGACCGACCGGGCGAAATTTCTCGACGATCTGAAAACGGCACGCGGCCTCTACCGCGAGCGGATCATGACGGAAATGTTCAACGCCTATATGGACGAGCCCCTGGCGATAAGAAAGGACGTCCTCAATTACGTCAACATGATCATCGGCATCGATGCGGAGAATCTCGGCCCCGACAAGATGTGGAAGTACAAAAATCCGCAGACCGGCGAGCTGCTGGCCTTGAAAATCGACGAGCGCTACATCAACTCGGTGGAAGACTGCCTCGGTCTGAAAATAAAAGAGCAGAAGGATACCTTCAGAACGTCGATACGCAAAATTTACGGTCAGAAAATATCGACCAATCCGAACTACGATTTTATGGACAACCTCGAGCTGGTCAAAGCGGTCACCGACGTGCGCTTGAAATCCGATATTGCAGGCGCCGGCAGTCTCATAGGAGCCCTGGCCAACAGAACAAACGAGGAGAATCAGAAGCTCTACGACCGGATGGTGGACACCATGCTGAACAAACTGGGCTATTGTAAAACCTGCGCCCAGAAAACCATCGAGTACTTCTGCACGCAGGTGGATGAAACGTAGATAGCACATTCGGAAACTCATTGATCAGACTGAGAGGTTACGATGATTGATGATTCTCGAAAAAAATACCGGTCCCGCCAAGCACTGGGCCCGGAATCATCTCCGCCACCCCTTAAGTCTATTCGTTCACTTTACGACTACCACGACGCGGAGGCCTGGTCTCTGACGCCGGTTCTGCAGCTGGCCGCCCTGGCGCCGACCCGCTCGCTCGATGATTTGATGGCCCGGGACAAGCAGCGGGAGGAAGATGGGTTCCCTCGTAAAATCCGTCTTGGCAAGGTGGTGAAACCCGGCGGTAAAGATGATGAACGAGTAGTGGTGGTTCCCACCACGGTGGAAGAAAAATTCCTGCATGATGCGGTGACCGTGGCCGAAGACGGCAACGGGGGAGAAGGAGGTGAAGATCCCCTTTATGGCGGCCAGGGGGAGGGGGAGGATGGCGAGATCATCGGCGAACAGCCTATCAGGAACGATAGAGAGGGGGGCTCGGGAGCCGGCCACGGCGAGGGAACCACTCATGAAATCGAGTCCAATGCGTATGAGCTCGGCCGGGTCCTCACCGAAGAATTCAAACTGCCCAACCTGAAAGACAAAGGGAAAAAAAGATCGCTGACCAAATACTCCTACGACCTGACCGACAGACACAAGGGCTTTGGCCAGGTAATCGACAAGAAAGCAACCCTGAGGCAGATAATAAAGACCAACATCGCTCTCGGCCGGGTACGTCAGAGAGAGAGAGTCAGAACGGATTCACTGCTCATCTCCCCGAATGACCGGGTATACCGGGTTCTGTCTAAGGAGAAGGATTATGAATCCCAGGCGGTGGTGTTCTTCCTCAGGGATTACTCAGGCTCAATGGGGGGGAGGCCGACGGAGACGGTGGTCAGTCAGCATATCATGATCTACTCCTGGCTCACCTACCAATACGAGAACCAGGTTGAAACCAGGTTCATTCTCCATGACACCGAGGCGAAAGAAGTAGATAATTTCAATGTGTACTACAATTCGAAAGTAGCCGGAGGAACCCAGGTGGCATCGGCCTACCGTTTGGTTAACAGGCTGGTGGAAAAGGAGAATCTGGTGAGAGACTACAACATCTATGTCTTCCACGGAACAGATGGCGACGACTGGGACACCACAGGCGAAGAGGCGCTTCCGGAGCTCAGGAAGATACTCACCTATGTCGCCCGCATAGGCATCACCATTGCCGAAAACAACTTCGGCATCCCGGGACGCAGCGACCTCGAACGCTATATCAGGAAATCGGGGCTGCTGGATGAGAAACCCAATCTTATCAGGCTTGACGTGCTTGGTAAAGAAACCGACGAGTCAAGGCTTATTGAAGGTATCAGAGCGCTTATATCATAAAAGATGAGCAGCGTATGGAACTGATCAGTCAACACGCAAAAAAGATAATGGAGGGCTGCAAAGAACGGGCTCGCGACGTCGGGCTTCGTTTTCAGGATGACAGCCTTGAGTACATCGTCACCAACCGGGATATACTTGAATTGTCACCAAAAACGATGATACCCACCCTCTATGACTACTGGGTCCAGGACGTTGAGGTATTGCGGGAGTCGGGACGTTATGAGCTGTTTCCATCCAACCCCTACGAGACGGTCATCAACACGCGGCCGCCGATCTCCTTTTATAACGACAACAATCCGGACTGGCTGAACGTGATGATTTTCTATCACGTTATCGGCCATATAGACTTTTTCCAGAACAATCTATTTTACCAGCATACCTGGGATTACGATTTTACCTCCAAAGCACTCTCCGATAAACGGCTGATCAGCCAGCTCCGCTCTGAAAAGGGACGCTGGGTCGACTACATCATTGAATTTGCCAAATCGATAGACAATCTGGTGGGCTATTTTTCCATGATGTCAGACCAGAGAAAATTGCCTGTCACCCAGACAGTGACCCTTGTCGACTATTATTTCGATATCTTCCTCCAGGAGGAAGCAAAGGTATCCGTGCCCGATTATTTCAAGGAAATCGAACGCTACAATCTCCTGCAGCGTGAACATCCCGGCTCGGCCGAACAATTGTTTCTCGATGAAGTGAGATCGCGATATACCGAATTTGACTCTTACTGGCAAAAGTACCAGGAGCATGGCAAACCAGCAGATCGTTATGACCTCCTTGAATTCATCATGAAACATTCCAGTTTTCTCAACCAGGAAGAGAACCGATGGATGAAAATGGTCATCGAGGTCGTGCGCAACACCTCTCTTTATTTCCAACCCCAGATTCGCACGAAAATTCTCAATGAAGGGTGGGCAAGTTACTGGCATGAAATACTTTTTTTAAACGATGATCGAATTTGCGGACATGAAATCGATTTTGCCAGAGTGCATGCCAAGGTGACATCGATGCGGCGCATCGGACTTAATCCCTATGCCCTGGGCATGCACCTGTTCTGCTTCCTCGAGAAGATGGCGGACAAAGGACGGATCAGCAGTGAATATCGCCGGCAGCAGGACAAAAGCAAACGGGACACCTTCGACAGCGGCGCCGGCACCGGGCGAGACTTCATTTTCAATATACGCCAGACCTACTGCGATTCCATGTTCATCTCCGAGCATATCACCCAGGATTTTATTGATGAGCATAAACTGTTTGTCGCCGGCAGGACGCTCAACGAGCAACGCATGACCTGGCAGTATTACGTCAAGAGCAGAAAGGCGGAGGATTACCGGAATATGGTTCTGGATTCTCTCTACCATCCTCCCTGCATCGATTTTGAGACGACTCCTGAGAACCACCTGCATCTGCAGCATCTGTTCGAGGAAAAACCTTTAGTGCGCGACTACATTGCCGGAACGATGCTGGGAATAGAATATCTCTGGGGCAGCCCGGTTATCCTCGATACCTTCGAGCCGGTCAAAAAAGAGATTGCAAAAGAGGCTGACGACACGGTCAAAACGGAAACTCCCAGGCAGGAGATTGGCTGGCAGAAAGTCAGATATAAGATGCGCGACAGGCAACTGTCACGTGAAGAACACTAACCAGAGAGGTCTATCAATGCATGATGTGACACGGGCATTGACCAAGCTGATAGACCAAAATCAGGACTGGGAGAAGGAGCCGCTGATAAGTTTTGCCGAATTCTTAGAGGAGGCAACCTCCCGGCCGACCACGATTATCAGAAGTATCTATCAGCTGTACGCTGACATGATCGACAATTACATCTGCGAGGAAATCGGCGAATATCAGGATGACCTGGAATCCATGCAGTTCGTGGCCTATGATTGTCAGGAGTTGCTGGTTGCGGGCACAGACCGCCCGTTTTTTGCCGATCAGCTTTTTGCCAACCGCTTGGTGCGTCACGTCGACTCTTTATCGGTCGGCGCCCAGCAGAACAAAATATACATATTCGATGGGCCGCCCGGCAGCGGAAAATCAACTTTTCTCAACAACCTGCTGCGCAAATTCGAGGAATATACCGTCTCACCTGAGGGGCTGCGCTACGAGATCGTGTGGCGCCTGCCCGATGACACATTGGATTCTGCGGGATCTGGCGGAGCCGCAGCTGCAGAGAGAACGGTATTCGATGTCCCCTGTCCCAGCCATGACAACCCGATTCTCATCATTCCCCTCGATTCACGCCGGCGTTTCTTTGACGATCTGTTCGAGAATGACACCTTTAAATGGGAGTTTTTTACCAACAAGAAGTTCGAGTGGGTGTTTAATGATCAGCCCTGCACTATCTGCAGCTCCATTTTCGATGCCCTGATGCAGAAATATCACAATATCGGCCGTGTGCTGGAGTACGTGAACGCCAGGCCTTACAAGTTCAACCGGCGCCTCGGCGAAGGTATCTCGGTTTTTAACCCGGGGGACAAACCTGTCAAACGAACCGTTCTGCAGCATGAAGCTATCCAGAAAAAGCTCGACACCTTGTTTCCCGACTCGAGGCCGATACGCTACCTCCACTCGCACTATGCCAGAACAAATAACGGCATTTACGCTTTGATGGATATAAAATCCCATAATACCGAACGGTTGATGGAACTCCATAATATCATCAGCGAAGGGGTGCACAAGGTTGAAGAGTTGGAAGAAAGCGTCAAATCCCTCTTCTTTGCCCTAATGAATCCGGAGGACAAAAAACAGCTCAAGGATCTGGATGCGTTTCGCGATAGGATAGAGTACATACATATCCCTTATGTTCTTGATATTAAAACGGAAGTTGATATTTATCGGGAAGTCTTCGGCAAACATATCGATGAAAGCTTTCTGCCCCGGGTACTCCACAATTTTGCCCGGGTCATTATTGCCACCAGGCTGGAGCCGGAGTCAGAAGCCATGCGCGCCTGGATCACGGACCCGGGACAATATGAATTATATTGCGATAAAAGCCTTTTGCTTCTGAAGATGGAAGTCTACACAGGCAATATACCGAGTTGGCTGTCCGAGAGCGATTTAAAGGGGTTTACCAGGAAAAGGCAGCGACAGATTCATGCAGAATCGATAAAAGACGGCTGGAAGGGCTTCTCCGGCAGGGATTCCATCAGGATTTTCAATGATTTTCTATCGACCTATTCGAGCGACAGCAGATTCATCGATATGTCGATGCTGGTCAAATTTTTTAAACATTACAGCCAGAAGGATAAGGATATCATTCCCGATCATTTTCTCGACTCTCTTCTGCAGATGTACAACTACATCGTCCTTCAGGAGGTCAAGGAGGCGCTTTACTACTATAACGAAGACCAGATTGCCACTGACATCCAGAACTATATTTTTGCCGTCAATTTTGACCCCGGCACCACGGAAACCTGTCTGTTTACCGGGGAGAAACTGCACATTTCAGAGGAGCTGTTTTCCAGGATCGAGACGAGACTCGTGACCGATCCAAAAGATGCTGAAGCGTTTAGAAACGACGTGCAGAAGACCTATACCACCAGCACACTCACCCATGAAATCATGCAGGAAAAGCTCACCATCATTGAGACAACCCTGTTTCAGAACCTGTTCCAGAGGTACGTGCGCAACCTCAAGGAAAAAGTTCTCGAACCGTTTTTGAAAAATGAAAACTTTCGTATGGCCATACGGGATTTTGATACCGATGAGTTTAGGACCTATGATGACAAGATAGGCAACGATGTTACTTTCATGATCGACAACCTGCAGAGCAGGTATGACTATACCAGGCAGGGCGCCAAAGCGATCTGCATGTACGTGGTCGATAACGATATCGCCCAGCAGTTCAAGGGCAAGACTTAGGATGCGGATACTCGTTCCTGGGTGCTCGCCTTGATCCCGGATAAAGGCAACAATCCTGTCCGCAGCAGCAAAGTAAAGAACGCTGCATGATCAGATGGATTGGACTTATGTCGCTATGTATGAACCAATAGCGACTCCGCTTGTTGACGTATTCTAATTCCTGCAAAGGAGTGCATATGACCGAGATAATTCTTCATGCCGAACCCGGTGTCGTCATGAGTTGGGAAGATTTCCAGGCCCAAAGACCACCTTTCTCCATCGCTCTTGACGGGTACGTTTCAGGTCAGTCGAAATACTCCCCGGCAGGCCCATTTGCAAACTTCAACCACCATGAGGGAGTCGACCGCCTCTCCACCCGCAGCACGTGCATGCAGATCTTCTTTTCCATCAAGCTTGGCTTGTTCGATTCATTTAAAAAGGAAGGCAATCGCTTCGCCCATGTTTTTGTAAATGATGCCGATCAAGATGTTTGTCTATCCTACTGGCTTCTCACCAACCCGGACAAAGCTGCAGCGGTGAGGTGGGAGGAACCTTTAGCCAGGTTTATCGTGTTCGAGGATTTTGTAGACGCATCTGCCGGAGCCTATCAATTTGATGACACACACAAACCAGATTCTCTGTTAAAAAGACAGGCATGGGTGTTTGAACCCTATACCAGTGCAAGAAGCGAAAGAAGGCTCCATTCGATGACTGGGCCCGATTTGGCAGGGCTGATTAAAACTATCTCTGATAGAATTTCTCTGTTCACGGAAAACAAAAGCCAAGCAGTAGAGATAGAAGCGGATCCTGAAATCATCGGCGGTGGGCCCGGCTGGAAAATGATTGTCGAAACAAGCGGCTACGGAAGAAGCAAAATTTATGCTTCCGGAACCAGTGCATTTGTCGGAATGCGACAGCGCAGTGACGGAAATTTTACCTATGTGGTAGGCAAGATGTCGCCTTTCATACAATTTCCACTCGTCAAAATCTATAACGCCTTGAATAACGCCGAACATCTACAATCGGCTCACAATTGCTGGGGGGGGAGCGATTTAATTGGTGGATCGCCACGCAAGACTGGAAGTCGTTTATCTCCCCACCAAGTCGAGCAGATCATCAATAAAGTTATTTTGACGGCAACAGGAGGGTAATGACCGGATTATACCATCTTATTCCACGCTCTTATGCGTCGTATATTCAGCAAGTATTTGGCCGAACAGGAAGTCCAGCCTGTTGAACTCACCACCTAACAGGCCATAAGATTAATCTATAGAAAAGCCCCCGCTGGTCGGCCGACCAGCGGGGGCTTTTCTATAGATTAATCTTATGGCCTGTTAGGTGGTGAGTTCAACAGGCTGGACTT
>JARFQM010000302.1 GCA_029287755.1 Desulfofustis sp.
GGACCTTTGCAGCCTACTTTATAGAGGCAGTAACCCAGTTTGTGGTACTCATCACCGAACTGCTCGACAAACCGGCCCTCATCGAAATGGGCGCGTCGTTCACAATGATCGTGAATACGGCGCCCATAGGCGAATTTGGGACGCTTGAGGCTGTCGACAGCCGGGAGTCTCTGGAAGGTCAGGTAGTGGAGAACGGTGCCGAGAAAGTTGACCGGATTGGGCGGACAGCCCGAGATGTTGATGATCGGCTTGTCGTGCACCAGTTTATCAACCCCGACGGAGCCGGTCGGGTTCGGTTCGGCGGCCTGTACGCCGCCAAAGGTGGCGCAGGTGCCGTAGGCTATGATCGCGGCGGCATTGGAGGCGACCTCCTCGAGGCTCTCCATGGCGGTTTTGCCGGCGATTTTACAGTGAATGCCGTTTTCAGCGGTAGGGATCCCACCCTCGACGACCAGAATGTATTTCCCTGCATTTTTCTCCATCGAGTCATGCAGCGCCTGCTCTGCCTGATAGCCGGCAGCAGCCATGACGGTTTCATGATAATCGAGGGAAATGATGTCGAGAATCAGGTTGGCCAGATCGGGATGGGCACCCCGAAGCAGTGTTTCTGAACACCCTGTGCATTCCTGAAAGTGCAACCAGATTACGGGGGGCCGCTGAGCCGAAGTCGCAGCCTCCACCATTTTGGGGACCATGCTCTCGGAGAGTCCGAGAGCGGCTGCCGCCATGGTGCATCCCTTCAGGAAGCCGCGCCGGTTCACACGCGGATCCAAGGTTTTGTTTACCGTGTCTGCCATATCAACCTCCTAATGTTGAAACAACAAGTTGGCGCAGTGCGCTGTTATCACCTCTAATATTTAAAGGTTAAAATATAAAAACCCGATCTTCCGGCTGCTCCAGGATGCTCCCTTTTCATCCTCGAACGGCCGGCTTTCGAATTCTCGCTGCCAATACTACAAACCGTATAGATAGAACGATCAGCACTGAATGTCAATTCATTTTAGCAGGGTATCGGTAAGACAAATCGAGTTAAATCGGCGCGATCGTTCTGGCAGAGAAAAGAAGAGGTAATAATCAGGAGGATAGCTTTCGCTGGGGCGAGCAGAAATAGAGAAACTTCAGCCTCTGGAGGCTGGTCGGGCGGCCTCGGCTCAGCGCTTGAAGCCGAATACTCCGCCGCGCGCGCCCCCGCTGAAGGCCGGCCGGCCTTTGCGGCGGGATTTCTTTGCTCTGTTGGTGGGCTGGTTTTGGTGCCGCTCACGGGCCTCAGCGGCCGGGTAAAAATGATCTTCCACCTCAATACCCTCGACTGCCTCCCGGTAAAACAGGTAGAGCAGCTTGCACTTTTTGAAATAGCTCTTGCGCTTGAGCCATTTGGGCCAGCTGTTCTGGGCGCGGTTCTGGTGCAGCAGCGGCAGGTGGGCCAGGAGGGTGGTGATCTCCTGGCGCGTCGAGCGCCGCAGGTTGAAATCGAGGCCGATGGTCTGATTGAGCGTCTCGCGGATGTGCGCGGCGAGCTGGTAGAGTTGGGGACCTTTGAGCTTCTGTTGGAAAAGGTTGAAGTTGATTTCAGCCCAGGGAATAAGCACAAAAGCCAGAAAAAAGTAGTCAGGCTGGCGGTGGGTGCCGCTGGCGAGAGCCTGCTTGTTATGCCGATCGATGGTACGAAATATTCTGGCCAGATGCTCGCGGCAGCTCGTCCCGTCCTGCAGCACTGCCCCCAGATGACCATCATAGATGGGAAACAATTCGGTAAACAGATTGCCATCGAGGCTGAGCTCGTACCACTCGGCGGCACACGCACTGTAGATGTCATTGAGGGTTTCATCCCGCAGTCTGGAAGGCGGGCAGAGCCTGAGCAGGTGGTGATTCCTGCAGATGGCGGCCCAACTATCTTCTTCAACGAGAAAATTGTTGCGCACACTGTGCCTGACTGCACGCATCATGCGCACCGGATCGTGGGTGATGCGCTTGTCAGCAGAGCCGATTATCCTGATGATGCCTTGGTCGAGGTCGGCCACGCCGCCCACGTAATCAATGATCGTGCGATTTTCTATCTCGTAGAACAGGGCGTTGATGGTGAGGTCGCGGCGCAGGGCATCCTCATCCGGCGTACCGTAGGTATTGTTGGGCGCCAGAATTGCTTCCGGGCCATCGATATCGTGTTCGCTGAGTGACCGCAGGGTTGAGACCTCGATGGTCTTTCTATTCTTAAAAAAGACCTGAACGAGTCTGAAGCGCCGGCCGATGGTGCGGCTGTTGTTGAACAGCCTGCGTATCTGCCCCGGTCGGGCGTCTGTTCCGATGTCGAAATCTTTGGGTGTTTTGCCCAGGTAGAGATCCCGGACGCCACCACCGACCAGATAACTGGCAAAACCAGCCCGGTTCAGCGTGCGCATGACATAGAGCGCCTCGTCATCGATCATGTCCGGTCTGATTGGATGCGCGGACGGCTCGATGATATTAGGCGTGGCGGTCATCTTGGGAGGCGGACGGTGGGAGCGCAGTCTGACTGAATCGGGTTAAGCGGCAGGAGGGGAAAAGCCGCACTTTTCCCGGTAAACTGATTCGGCCTGGTTGATGAACTGTTTGAAGATCTCGGCCACCGACAGGATCGATTTCATCTTATAGGTATTCTCACCGGAGAAGAAGAGCCCCTTTTCGAGATCTCCTTCACGCGCGGCATTGAGCCGATCGTTAATGCAGTAATGGTAGTCGCATTTTTTCAAACACTTGAGTTTGCATTTCTCGGCGGTGACGTCCATGCCTTTGGCAACAGCCCGGACAAATGGTGAATTGAGCGCCCGACCGGGAAGCCCCACCGGTGAGGTGGTAAGAACGATATCTTCTTTTTTGGCATCCAGATAGGCCTGTTTGAATTCATCTGAGACTGGGCATTCCTTGCTCAATACGAAGCGGGAGGCGATCTGAATGCCGTCGGCCCCGTATTTCTCCATCATTTCCGCCATCTCGTAGCCGTTGGTGATGCCTCCGGCGGCAATGAGCGGGATCTTCTTGACCACATCTCTGATCGGCGGGAAAATGGTGCGCAGGGGTTTATCGGTTCCGAGATGCCCGCCGGCCTCCTTGGCCTCAACGATAACTGCTGCGGCCCCGAGCTTTTCCGCCAGTCTGGCCAGTGTCGGTGAAGAAACAATCATGGCGATCGGAACGTTGTACTTTTTCCCGATCTTAAAAATGTCCCTGGAAAATCCGGCCCCGGTGATGATCAGGTCCACTCCGGCCTCGATGGACTCGGTAACCAGTTCGTAGAAATTCTTGACGGCGTACATGATGTTCACGCCGATGATGCCGTCGGTTGCGGCTTTCGCTTTGAGAACGTCTTCCTTGAGTTCATCGGCGAGGATACCGGAGCCGCCGATCACGCCAATACCTCCACAATCGGCCACCGGAACGGCAAGGGCGGAAGTCGACACGCGAATGGACATGCCGCCCTGAATCAGAGGTATTTTCGCTTTAAGATTGGCGATTTGAAGTGATGGTAATTTCATAATGGGGTGCTACTCCTTTAACCGTTGAGCCTTTCGAGCCTCGATAATGCCTATTGCGGTACTATTTGTCAAGCAATGTCTCTTCCGGGCCGCCGGTTAAAAGAGGCCGCTAAAGACCTGAGCTGTCTTATTGGTTTGATTAAAAACAACATTATTACAAAGGTATAGACGGTGTCGTGCGGTCTCGCGGGGATCACCTTCAGGCTCACTGCTGCTGCTTGACAAATTTATAACTTTGAGGTTAACTTATATGTTTTTCAATTAATATCTGGAGGCAATCAATTGAAAATCAAAGCCCTGAACGGCTTTAAGGACATAATGCCTGGCGATGTACACCTCTGGAGGCAGGTGGAACAGAGTGCCAGAACTGTTCTCGAGCGGTTTCATTTTGCCGAGATACGAGTACCTGTTCTGGAGAAGACGGAACTGTTTTCCCGTTCCATCGGCGCCGACACCGATATTGTCGAAAAAGAGATGTACACCTTCGTTGACAAACAGATCACTATGCGCCCGGAAGCCACGGCCTCACTGATGCGGGCTTATATAGAACACAATATGCATGGTCGCAAAGCGGTGCAAAGGCTTTTCACCATCGGCCCCATGTTCAGGCATGAGCGTCCGCAAAAAGGGAGGCTGCGCCAGTTTCACCAGCTTGATGTGGAAGTGCTCGGTTCGGCGAGCCCCCGGCTCGATGCCGAGTTGATGAGCCTGGGAGACTGCCTGTTCAGCGAACTTGGCGTATCCACCTCGCTGGAGATCAACTCTCTCGGCTGTCCGGACTGCAGACCTCAGTATCGCCGCGTATTGCTTGCTTTCATAAAGGAGCGGCTGGCCCATTTGTGTGAGGACTGCAGGAGGAGAAGCCAGAGGAATCCCTTGCGGGTCCTCGACTGCAAAAAGCAGGGCTGCCGCGTTCAGGTCCAGGATGCCCCTTCGGTGATCGACTATCTCTGCGAGAATTGTTCGATTCATTTCACTGAAGTGAGAAGGAATCTCGATCTCCTCGAAGTCGATTATGCGGTGAACAAATTTATGGTACGGGGACTCGATTACTATGTCCGGACCACCTTCGAGTTCGTCACCGACCAGCTTGGGGCCCAGTCAGCGGTCTGCGCCGGCGGACGCTACGATGGGCTGATCGAGATGCTCGGCGGCCCCAAAGTGCCGGGCATCGGATTCGCCATGGGGATCGAGCGGCTGGTGCTGCTCTTGAAGCGGCTCGGGGACCATGGGGAGCAAAACGAGGAAATTGATGTTTTTATCGCTGGTCTTGGCGAAGAAGCTGCCGATTACTCCTTTAAACTGATGCACGGGTTGAGAGCAATAGGGCTGCGGGTGGATATGGATCTTGATACCCGAAGCCTGAAGAGCCAGATGAAACAGGCCGACAGGGGCGGCGCTGGCTATACGGTGATCGTCGGCAGTCAGGAGCTTGACAAGCAGCAGGTGGTGCTGCGCAATATGAAGACCGGCGAGCAGACCGATCTGAAAATCGATGCGCTTACTGACTTTTTCAGCGCGGCCTTCGGTTTGTAAGGGGCGCAGCCAAATTGTACCACGACGAGTAACTAACGGATTGAACGAACCCCGACAGGAATGAGCATGATTGATTCAATGGGAACAATGCGCAGGACGCATCACAATAATGAACTGAACCTGGCCCAGGTAGGCGAAACGGTGACCCTGATGGGCTGGGTGCTTCGCAGGCGAGACCATGGCGGAGTCATCTTTATCGACTTGAGGGACCGGCGCGGCTTGACCCAGGTGGTGTTCAACCCGGAGGTGAACCCCGAAGTCCATACCAAGGCTCACCAGCTGCGCAGTGAGTGGGTTATCGCTGTGCAGGGGAAAGTGGAGCCACGGCCCGGTGATATGGCCAACCCCAAACTGGCCACCGGCGCCATAGAAGTTCTGGTAGATACGCTCAAGATACTTAACACCAGCGAGACCCCGCCGTTTCCATTGGATGAGGACACCGAGGTGTCGGACAACCTGCGCCTTCAATATCGCTACCTGGATCTGAGAAAGCCGGAGATGAGCGCCAACCTGATGATCAGGCACCAGGCCGTGCAGACCATCAGGCAGTACCTGAACGACCAGGGATTCATCGATATCGAAACACCGATGCTGACCAAATCGACACCCGAGGGAGCACGGGACTACCTGGTTCCGAGCCGGGTCAACGCCGGCCGTTTCTTCGCCTTGCCCCAGTCCCCTCAGCTCTTCAAACAACTGCTGATGATTGCCGGCATGGACCGCTATTATCAGATTGTCAAATGTTTCCGGGATGAAGACCTGCGGGCCGACCGCCAGCCGGAATTCACCCAGATAGACATGGAGATGTCCTTTGTCGATGAAGAACAGGTGATGGATGTGGTCGAAGGCATGATTGCAGAACTCTTCCACCAGACCCGCTCCATCGATGTGCAGCCTCCATTTACCCGAATAACCTATGATGAGGCTATGGCCCGTTTCGGTACCGACCGGCCGGACACCAGGTTCGGCCTGGAACTGGTCGATCTGACCGCTGTCGCTGCCGGCTGTAACTTCAAGGTGTTTCGTTCGGCGGCGGACAGCGGCGGTACGGTGCGGGCTATCAATGCCAAGGGCTGTGGAACATTCACCCGTAAGGAGCTGGATGATCTGACCGAATTCGCCATCCAGTTTGGCGCCAAGGGACTGGCCTGGGTGAAAATCAAAGAGGACGGCAGCTGGCAATCGCCCATAGCCAAATTCTTTGCAGCCGAGGAGCAGCAGCAGATCGTTGAACGTCTCGAGGCCGAACCGGGGGATGTTCTTTTTTTCGGTGCCGACAGCAGCGCCATCGTCTTTCAGGTGCTCGGAGAGTTGCGCAACGAGTTGGCAAGGCGGCTTGAACTGCTCGACAAGGACAGGTTCGATTTCGTCTGGGTTACCGATTTTCCGCTGGTTGAGTATGACGACAAGGAGAAGCGCTATCAGGCCTTGCACCACCCCTTCACAGCTCCCCGGGAGCAGGATATAGAAAAGCTGGAGCGGGAGCCCGGGGACGTCTATTCACGGGCTTACGACCTGGTACTCAACGGCAATGAGATCGGCGGCGGATCGATCCGTATTCACGATCCCGATATCCAGATGCAGGTCCTCAAAGCATTGTCAATCAGCGCGCAAGAGGCCGAGGAAAAATTCGGATTCCTGCTTAAATCTCTGCGCTTTGGCGCTCCGCCGCATGGCGGTATCGCCTTTGGCCTGGATCGGCTGCTGATGCTGATCACCGGCAGCGACTCGATCAGAAATGTAATCGCCTTTCCTAAAACCCAGAAAGCCACCTGTCCGCTCACCGATGCACCTTCACCGGTGGCCCGCAGGCAGCTTACCGAACTGCATATCAGGCCGGACTGGAAAGAGTAGCCTCTACCAGCCGTGCGCGGCGAGCTGGACAAAAAACAGGTAGCTGATCAGCAGTACTGACAGAGAAATGGTGCAGGTGGCTGCAGCGGCCAGGAGTATTTCTCTGCGGTCGGCCCACATGCGGTGGAGCCGTTTTCTGAGCTGTGACAGCAAGCGGTTGGCAAAAACGTTGTCAACCCTGCCCGGGCCCGCCAGAGTGAAATCCGTCGGCATACTCACATCCTGTATCTGTTTCATAATCATTCTCCCCTTTTTACGGATAGCGGCACGAGTTCCAGGCGACCAGCCACTTCAGGCCCGAGCGGGGGTCTGGCGGCGGTGAGCCGCCGCCGCTGTTACGCTGCCTGAGGAGATGGATTGGACTTGTGCCGTTATCCTGGCTGTTGGGGATAAGTATAAAGGCAGGGGGGTATCACAGAGTGATCACCCTCTTTGTTTTTTATTGCTTTTGTTCTTTTTTTTTGTTTCCACAGAAGAAGGAAGGCAGTCCCGGCTGTTCAACGTCTTTTTCAGAAGAGGAGAGGAGGGTGCAATGATGAGAACCTTTTACGCTGCAGTGCTGCTGATCTGGCTCGTTTACTGCCCGGCGGCGGCCACAGAGATGGCGGGCGTGGCCATTGACGCGCAGATCACCCAGGCCGACGGTACCGTGCTGCAATTCAACGGTGCCGGGATCCGGAATAAATTTGTCGTCAAAGTGTATCTGGCCATGCTCTATCTTGAAAATCCGAGCAGTGAGCGGGATCAGGTGATTGGTGACCCCGGGGGCAAACAGCTCATCATGCATTTTCTCTATAAGGAGGTTGGCAAAGATGATCTGGTCAAAGCCTGGAACGAAGGGTTCGCCGCCAACGGCAGTGCTGAACAGCTGGAGGCCCTGAAAGCGGAGATAGCGCAGTTCAATGCACTATTCGATACGGTTAAAAAAGATGACCGCATTGTGCTGGACTATGTCCCCGGAACGGGAACTGTCGTGTCAATAAATTCGGCACAAAAAGGCATTGTTCCCGGCAAGGAGTTCAACGACCTGCTTCTCTCCATTTGGCTGGGCGATAAGCCGGTCGGTAAAAAGATGCGGGACGGTCTGCTCGGCAACTAGTCGAGAGCTGCTGATGAGGGACTCTGGCTTAGAGCTCAGGTGCGCCTCTGGGTATCAGGCAGGCGAACACCAGATCAGCATCGGAATTGTTGCGGAGCTGGTGTTCTTCGTTACCCGGAATAAACACGACCGCACCGCTGGCGACATCTGTCCATTCCCCTTCCTTGAGCACCTGGCCGGAGCCTGAATGAACCAGGATTTCATGTTCCCAGTCGTGCGCATGACGCGGTGTATAGCCGCCGGGAGCGATGGTGAAAATCCGCATGCAAAAGTTCGGTGCGCCATCGTCCTGGCCAATGGCGATACGGCCGGTGACTCCCTTGACCACTTCCCCGTCAAACTGCCGGGAGGCGATTGACTCGTAATGTGAAATAACTTTCATGTCCTTCTATCCATTTGCTGAATTTTTCACCACTATAGCCCCGCATCACTTCTTTTGCCAGAGTTATCATCGATAACCGGCTTGCCTCTGACGAATCTCTTTTGGGTACGACTCCTTGTCGAAGTTGCCCCAAGGTAAATGGCCACCAGGACCACACTCACCCCGCCCCATTGCACGACAGAGGTAGGTCTGGCGAAAATCAGTACATCCCAGAGAAAGGCCAGGGCCGGCTGCAGCAATAGGATGAGGCCGGCCAGCGAGGGCAGGATGTTGGGAAGGCTGCGGGCGATAAAGGCCCAGCCGATGGTCTGACTGAAAAGTCCAAGACAGATCAGCGAAATTAAAGAGCCGGGGCCGGGGATGGTGAAACTTTTTCCGCTCAGCCAGACCATTGGTCCGAGAATGATTGCGGTGGCGACGGAGATAAGCAGCAGGGTATAGATAAATGAAATGGTTGGCTCCACCACCTGGATTTTGCGAAGCGAAAGAATAAAAAAGGCATAGAAGAGGGCGGTGATCAGCCCGAAGAAAACGCCACGCCGGTAATTGTCCGAGAGCGCTTCCCAATTGATGCCGATGATCAGGAAAAGCCCGCAAAAGGCCAGCAGCAGAGAGAAGATGAAAACAAGGCGGAGCTGCTGTCCAAAGAAGAGCAGGGAAATCAAGGTCAGCACAAAGACTTGAAAATTTCCTAGAACGGTGGCCAGACCCGGGCCCACATAGAGAATGGCGAGGTGCCAGCAATAAAGGTCGCCGGCAAAGCACAATCCGCATAAGGTGCAATAGGCGGCCGTTTTCAAAGATACCGGTCGCAGCAATCGCGCTTGCAGGCAGTAGATGAGGAGAAACAAAGAGCCCCAAAACACGCGGTAAAAGGCGGAAACCACCGGATCGACCTGGGACCAGGCCACCCAGAT
>JARFQM010000310.1 GCA_029287755.1 Desulfofustis sp.
CACACCCCGCCCACCGAGATCTACACTCAGGTCAACTCGTCGGCAGCGTCAGATGTGTATAAGAGACAGCTTCAGAAGGCGGCCGCCCTTGATCATCGACAGGTGCTTGCGAATGCAGTTTATTTCTTCGATATCGGCACCGCAGGAGAGCAGCAGACCGGTGGTTTTCTGCTTGTCCTCGAGGCTCAGGCAATGGTCGCCAGCGCAGTAGGGAAGTGGAATGAGTGCTGACCCGCCGCCTGAGATAAGTGAGATTACCAGGGTGTGCCCGTCAGCCTGTTCGGCAATGGAAATGATTCTCTCTGCTCCGCGGCGGCCGTTTTCATCGGGCACCGGGTGATCGGCTTCGACGGTCTCGATGCGCTCGAGTTTTTCCACATGGCCGTATTTTACCACGATCAAACCGCCGTCGAGGCGGTCGCCGAGAATCCGTTCCAGGGCCAGAGCCATCGGCGCAGTCGCCTTACCGGCGCCGATGGCAATCACTTTAGAATAGTTGTCCAGGTTAATCGAGTGCAGGCTCTGATCGAGTCTGACAGTCAATATACTGCCGTCAAAACTGACATGATCAATCAGCATCCGATAGGGATCGACCCGATTCAGGCCGGCTTTGAAGATGGCGTTGAGGTCTTCTCTTCTTGCTGAATACACACTGGGCTCCTTGTCGAGATTCATTCAAATTACGCTCAGGATAAGTGTAGTATCCACACTATACTGTTATTCTACACCTTTATCCAGTAGAGCAAGCCGAGCTCTTTCCTTCACTGTGAGCTATTTTGGAGAAATAGGATTTTCGTTCAAGAGCAAGGCGCCCGGAAGGATGTTACCACAAACATTAAGCCGCTATTGTCAGGATAACATTTTTCCGCGAAACGCAAAGATTGGCCGAAAGACCATTTTTCCAGGTGGTCTTTAAGATTTCGTTGCGGTAAGGTGACCGAGGCCGTGTGCCCGATCGACGGGTGCTTCCAGGCCGCTGTCGAGCCCTGGACGATGAAAATTGCCTACTACATGCCTTTCAAGCCGCCCGACCACCTCAATCCTTCGGGCGATCTTGTTACCGGCCGGGAGCTGCAGGAATTTCTGGCGGGCCAAAACCACCGACTGGACCTCGTCAGTTCCCTGAGAAGCCGGTGGGTCTACTGGAAACCTCACCATCTCATCCGGCACCGCTCTGAAGCCCGTCGAGTGTGCCGCGCACTGCGGCTTGAACCCGCAGATCTCTGGCTCACCTACCACACCTATTACAAGGCTCCCGATTTGCTCGGCCCGGTCTGCACCACAAAGCTCCGCCTGCCCTACGTGATATTCCAGGGGATATACTCCACCAAACGGAGACGAAGCGTTAAGACCCTGCCCGGGTTTATTCTCAACCGCAAAGCTCTGAGATCGGCACAGATGGTTTTCGCCAACAAGAAAAAGGATGAAAAGAATCTGCGCCGACTGCTGCCCGGCACACGTGTGCGCTATATAGCCCCTGGGCTGCAACCTGCTCAGTTCCCCTTCGATTCGCGCAAGCGGCAGGAGGTGAGAGCGAAATGGCGGGCGGCAGACAAACAGGTGGTCCTGTCCACGGCGATGCTCAGACCCGGGGTAAAAACCGAGGGCATCAGCCAGGTCATAAAAAGCTGTGCTGAGCTGCACCGCCTGGGTCACAAACTTCTTCTTGTCGTCATTGGCGACGGCCGCACCCGTCCTCAACTGGAGGAGGAAGCCCGCAGAAATCTCGGGTCCGCCTGCCTGTTTCTCGGCAGAATAGAACGCGCTGAGCTATACCACTATTACAGTGCCGCTGATCTGTTCGCCTTTCCAGGAATCGAGGAATCGCTCGGCATGGTCTACCTCGAAGCCCAGTCAACCGGTCTGCCGGTGGCCGCGTACGGTGATTGGGGTGCTTCCGAGGCGGTTATCAACGGCCAGACCGGGCTGCTCACCCCGGCATCCAGGCCGGAAGAGTTTACTGCCTCCATCAGGCAGCTGTTGAACAACCCGGAATTGCGAACAACAATGGGCGAAGAGGCCACGCAACACATACTTCGCCACCATGATCTGCACAAGAACTATGCGCTGCTCTCCGCTCAACTTGAGGAGATCGTCCGCAGCCAGATCTCTGGCCCGTTCTAAAACCTGCCGGAACACCTTACAATTTTGCTTATTTTCACTATAATATCCAAAACTGTCGTCCAGTGGTCTTCAATGAAGCTGCACACCCAGAGCCAGAAATGAATACTAGGATTTATCAGACTGTCGCCTGTGCCGGTGCGCTTCTGCTCGTCTTCCCCCTGGCCGCCAGGGCCGCCCAGACAGACAACGAAATTGCCTGGGGGCTCCTGTTCATGCAATTAATGGGCGGTCTGGCACTCTTTCTGTCCGGTCTCGACCAGCTCTCCGACGGTCTGAAAAAAGTTGCCGGTGACGCCCTCAAAGTAATGCTGGCCCGCCTGACCACCAACCGGGTGAGCGGTGCCATTACCGGTGCAGTGGTGACCGGCATTCTGAACTCCTCCTCGATCACCACGGTATTGGTGGTCGGCTTCGTGACGGCCGGCATCATGACTCTTTCCCAATCGGTTGGGGTCATAATGGGAGCAAATATCGGCTCCACCGTAACGGCGCAGATACTGGCCTTCAACATCTCCACCTATGCCCTGCTGCCGGTGGCCGCCGGATTCTTTCTGATCTTCACCAACAAAAGCGAGAAACTCAAATACAGCGGTATGATGATCATGGGCATGGGGCTGGTCTTCTTCGGCATGTCGCTGATGAGCGACGCCATGTCGCCGCTGCGCAGCTACGAGCCGTTTGTGGAGATGCTCAAAAAGATGGAGAAACCGCTGCTGGGCATCCTTGCCGGTGCTCTGTTCACCGGCCTTGTCCAGTCGTCCGCCGCCACTGTGGGGATTGCCATCGCCCTGGCCAGCAAGGGCTTTCTGGCCCTGGAAGCTGGCATCGCTCTGGCCCTGGGGGCGAACATCGGCACCTGCGTGACCGCTCTGCTGGCCGCCATCGGCAAACCACCCGAGGCGGTGAGAGCCGCCGTCGTACACATATTTTTCAATATCGCCGGCGTCCTCCTCTGGTTATTCTTCATTCCCCAACTGGCTGCCTTCGCCGCCTGGTTCTCTCCGTCCAGCCCCGAGCTTGCCGGCAGTGCCAGACTGGCAGCCGAAGTGCCCCGCCAGATAGCCAACGCGAACACCTTGTTCAACGTGGTGAATACCTGCATCTTTCTGCCCTTTACCACCGCCTTTGCCTGGCTGGCGACAAAACTGGTTCCGGCCCGGCCGGCCCCGCCCGGGCCGATCAAGCCCGCCTATCTCGACACCTCGGTACTTGACGTGCCGTCCCTGGCCTTAGACCGCGTCCGTCAGGAACTGGCCCGGGCCAGCGAGATCATTCTGACCATGTTTCAAACGGCGGGCAAGGCACTGCGCAATGACGATATTGAGATGATGCGCTCACTGGTCCGCGAGGACGACAAGATCGATTTTCTGGAAACGGCCTGCCTGGATTATCTGAGCAAGATCAGACAACGCCAGCTCACCTCCGCAGAAAGCCTCGACCATCAACACCTCATGGTTTCAGCCGTGGCCATGGAAAATTTGGCCGATGTGATCGAAACTGATATTGTCAGACTCGGTGTCCAGGCTATCCAGATCAGTCATGGACGTAGTGAGGAGACCAAGCGGCTCATGTATGATCTTTACGCTTCGGTGGAGAACTGCATCTTACTGCTGGGCCCCGTTATCAGTGAAAAAAATCCGACGGCCGCGGAGAAAATTCTTCAATACGAACGCAAAATCAAATCGATTCAGCAGGCTCTGATGGTGCGCAAATCCAACAGGCTTGGTTCGGCAGACGAGGCGGCGCTGAAAACGGCCCGCATCGAGGTTTCTTTTTCTGACAAACTGGTCCGCATGTACAGTTTGATAAAACGGATCAGCCAAGAGAATTTTGCGGCGGAACAGTCGCCATCATGAGTCCCCTGCCGTAGGGCGGAATTCTCACACAACCTATGGATCCCATCTACTTGACCAGTTTCTTTACCGCCCCCGAGGCGGAAATTTCACCGCTGCGGTAGGCTTCGTGCTGTTTTTCGATGGAGGGCAGGTCATAGAGGTAATTCACCATCATCCCCAGAGACTCTTCAACACCCTTGTCGGATAAATTCGCCGCCCAGTTAATCTGTTTGATCGAGGCGCCATTGGTCAGGTGAAAGTGGGCCACCCGGTCGGCAACCTGGCTGCCTCTTTTGGCCTTGAAAAGATACGTGGCGCACAAAGAAAGCAACTGCTGCTGCAGCTGACGGGCAAGTTCTGCCCGCTTGCTTTTGCCGGAAGTCGAAGCAAGCAGATCGCCAATATTGTTCTGTTTCGAGAGAATCGTTTTCACCTCGGCCGATGTTGTGCTGGCCCAACTCCGCTCATCTTCTGAACTCTCTTCGTTTTCTGCCTGTTGGTTCAGCCAGGCGGCAAACCCGGGTATGGGAGAGAGGGTGGCGAAATTCTTCAAGCCGGGCAGACTGGAAACCAGGTCGGCCACCACCCGTTTGATCAGAAAATTGCCGAAACTCACACCGGCTAGCCCCTCCTGACAGTTGGATATCGAATAGAATATGGCGGTATCTGCCTTATCGGGATCAATCATCGGTGCCTTCTCATCGAGTAACTCGTGAACATCGGTTGAGATGCCATTGACCAGCGCCACTTCTACAAAAATGAGCGGTTCACCCGGCATACTCGGATGAAAAAAGGCGTAGCACCGACGGTCTTCTTCAAGGCGGTTTTTCAGATCTTTCCAGGACCTTATTTCATGGACCGCCTCATAGCGGATAAATTTTTCCAGGAGCTCGGCCGAACTCTTCCAGGTAATCTGCTGGAGCTCGAGAAAGCCGATATCGAACCAGGAAACCAACAACCGATAAACGTCCGTGTCCAGATCCCTCAGCGACTGATTGTCCTTGGCCCAGCGCATCAGGTCAGCCCTCAGGTCGACCAGAAATTTGACCCCGCCCCGAAGTCCGTTGAACTGTCTGAGAATCTTTGCCCGGGGTGGTTCCAGAAGATCGCGAAGCTCCATGGTCAAGTGCTGCTTCTGCTGTGGGTCATCTGTTTCCCGTAGGGCAGTCATGGCCGCTTCCACCGTTTCATGGTCGACATCGTACTCCTCGGCCAGCAGTGTCAGGAAGCGGCGGCGGCCGTTGGCGTTGAGCACCAGATAGGCCTCCCCCAGTTCCGCGGCCCGGGCCCGGGCCGAGACCTCACCTCCCTTGCCTTCCAGGCAGCCGTGGATCTTGCGCCGAACTTTGCCGAGATCGCCTTTGGGCAGATTGATGCCAATGACATCTTTAAGGGCAACCGGGTCTCCGAGCGGCCAGTATTCGCGAATCAGTTTTCTGGTTCTATCCCACAGCGGTTCCTGCACTTCTGCCATGATCGTTCAGCCTCTATTCTTGCGCTCGTCGTATTTATCTAAGGAATTGTTTACCTTACAGAATACACTCTGAATCAGAGTTTGTGCAAGAACGAAGCACATCGCCTCCGCTGCTCTCTTACCACCCAAAAAGCCCCGCGGAATATCCGCGGGGCCAGTGCCAGGTTGCCTGTCTGCTTTAATGCAGCTAGATTTGCTTCATGGCCCCCATGAAGGCCCGCAGCTCAGCCCCGATTGCCTCAACGGCGGTATACCGAATGGCCTCGTTGACATCTATCAGATCAAGGTTGTCAACGGCGCAATCCTGGAGGTCGAGCCCCCGGCCAATCACATCGGTATCGATGGATTTCATGAAACCTTCAAGCAGCGGCAGGGCTTTGTTGGAAA
>JARFQM010000435.1 GCA_029287755.1 Desulfofustis sp.
CTCCGGAGATCAGTTCGGTAATGTCAAAAGCTGGAAATGGTCGTTCACCGATGAACAGGGGCGGAAAGTGACCCTCCAGCTCCAGCACAACCTCAAAGACGAGGAGGAATCGATCGGCAACATGGTGAAGCTGAGCATGCCGGACTTGATGGACGACGAACGCCGATGTTTTAACGAACGCCACGAAAAAAATACCACCGCCGGCCAGAAAAAGTCGGAAGAAAATGACTGGGAGAATCTCATACCGAACTAACCCCACGTCGCCCGCACCCGTTTCTGATGAGTCTCTAAAAGTTTCCAGCGGATTATCGGAATGTCCATTATATGCTCGGTATGCAGCCGGTAACCGCTGACGGGCTCCTGGACCAGCAGTTCCGACCTGTAGTCAGAGACGAATACCGCCCGGTCTTCGCCGAAGAAATCCCCGCACTCGAGTTTTTCTACGATTCTCCCTTCCTTGGTGCGAAGCAGGGCACCCCGTTCAATGATATAGATGAATTTTTCATCAAGAGAGCTCAGGGGCACTCCTTCTTCGTCGAATTCAAAGGGCACCAGATGCTCTGCTATATGGGTCTGCACGCGGGGAGAAAGAGACTCACCGAAAAGCCAGGTCGACAGCAAAAACTCTTTGCGGCTGAGTAATTGGCTCAGAGAGCTGAGCAGATGATGTTCCTCAACAAAACGATTAAAAGCCGAGGAAGGAATCTTCAAGGCATGGACGAAGCTGATGGTGCGATAGGTTGCACTGGATAAGTTGTGGGTCAAACTGTAGTTTTCCCCGATCAAGGCTCCCGACGAGAAAATATTGTAGATGCCGGTTTCGGCGTTGATCATCTCGATGGTGCCGGTCAGCAGCAGGTAGAGGAAAATGGTCTGTGTGTCGCGTTTGAGGATTATGGTCCCGGGGTTGAACTCGACGATCTGATTGTTCAGCAGTTGCTTCAGATCGTGTTCCTCGATCCCGGCCAGATAGTCTGCCAGATAGAGATATGCCCTATCGAGCAGAGGATCCGTGTGGCTCTTGATCAACACGTCAATCATGCCAAATGGTGCGCTGGAACCTATCTCCTTCTGATAGTCGTTCAGAGGCACCGAAGTATGAGCCAGAATAATCCGGCCTGAGTTGTCCTCCTCGAAATCGGTCGCCCGGCCGTGAACGACATCGGTGCCGATATCTATTTTTTTCAGGTCAACCTCTGTTAAATAACCGTCGATTACCCGCTGCAGGTATCCAGCGGGAAGACGGTGCACCCCATCTTGTTTGGCTCGCAGCCTGTCGCAGCTGATGATATCAGTCAAATGGGCGTAGGTGTAATAGCGACCGCCCCACAAAGTTCTGAAGGTCAGTGTCGTTGTCTCCACAGGATGCGGGGAAAGAAGCGGTTTGACCTCAAGTCCGTTGATGTCTGTCCAGGCTCCCTCCTGTATGTCCTGAACAGCGAAAAACTCGAAGAAGTCCTCCTCGGGCAGCGACAGCAAGGCAGACAATTTCTTGAAGACTGAAGCCCTGACAAAGGGCGCAGCAAAATACTTGATGCGATGATCACTGAGCAACAAGGTGGGCAGGCCGGCGAAGTGATCGTCGTGGCAATGGGTATGGAATATGCCTTCGATCTCGTTGATGCCGATGCCAAGGGCAATGAGGCAGTAAGCGATATTGGGCCCCGCATCGACCAGATAAATTTTTCCCTGATAGACAATGATGCTGGCCATGCAAGGGCGGTTGATATCCCACCCGTCTCCCTGGCCCGAGTGAACCACCCCGAAATATTCCCGTTTGATATTGTGAAATCCCAGCGGGTAGGGAGCGGGATAACGCTGGGTAACGGGTATATTCAAATTTACCGAGACCGTTTCTCCTTTGTAGGAAATGGTGAACTCGTTGATAGCATCTCGCCTGATGCAGACACCGTTGGAGATTTCTGTCTCCCCGCTGGTAAGAACTATGGAATCGATCAGGTCATCGGACCGTTCGATTTTTCCATGGGCGAACGCCATTTTCAGGTTCCAGACAAGCTCAGCTTCCGCGCTGCTCAATCCAGCTTCCCGCAGTTCCTCAAACGATAGTAAGCCGTAATTTCCACGATGGATATATTCGAGTTGGGCCCGTATCTGTTTCGCATTACCGATTAACAGAGGCTTTCTTCCAGTGTTGTTGGGATGACCGGGAATGCCCATTCCCTGCCGATAGAGCATCTGGAGAACAGGAAACTCGGCCAGGTTGGAAAAGTGTCCTCCCTGCAGCATGAGATCGGAGAGCAGGATCGCATTGGGACCTGTTTCCCAGCTGATATCGTTTTTTTCAACAGGGGTTATCAGGCCGCGGCGGATCAGGTGTTTGACCGAATCCTCGACGCAGCCGCACTGCAGAAAAAGATGCGCTTCTGGAATGGCAACCCAGTAGAGGCCGGGAGCAACCTGACTTGTGCTGATCTGTTTCATCTGCTACCCAGTTTTTTCATCCAGTTCTTTCAATCCCCAGCCAGGTAATGTCGTCGAATTGGTCGGCCTTTTGAATATGGGTGGAAATCGCTCTTTCCAGTTTTTCCAGCCGCCACTGAAGCGTCCCCCCCTCGGTGAGCACCGACAGAAGCCGTAACTCGCCAAATGGTTTGTCATCCGCTGAGCGGGCATCGGGAAGTCCATCGGTAAACGCGACAATGGAATCACCCCTGTGCATGGAAATATGAGAGTAAGTGAACGCAAGATCGGCGAACATGCGAATCCGCGGACTGCCGGGCCTGTGGGGTGGGAGGTCTCCGGGGAGGGGCTGGAGGACGGGTGGAGCGGGCGCGACCTGGTGTG
>JARFQM010000012.1 GCA_029287755.1 Desulfofustis sp.
ATCCAACCCCATGTTCATAGAGCACCCGTGCGCAGGAGAGCCCCGCCATGCCTGCTCCGATTATCACTACCTCGCTGGGTGGGTGTTGCCGCATAGTTTCACCAGACGTTTCTCTGTGGATGTCTGTTAATGGTAACAGAATTGTTTCCTAAGCACAGCAGCGGAAAAAAACTCACCGATCATGCCCCGGTTTGACATGATCGGTGAGCAAGGCGACGGCCCCAGATGGGTAGGTGCCGATCGCGTTTACGTCCTGAAAAGTCTTGCAATTACCAGTTCGGTCCCAACACCAGGCTGGAGTCGAGGCACCGTTTTTTCTCATTTTCCGACACCTGCTCCGGATTCTTCAAATCCGTGGCATAGCAGACATATTCGCCGCCCTTATCATCACGTACCCACACCATTTTCTGGTATTCCTCTGAGATAAATTTTCCTCGCATACTCATAACTAACCACCTTGTATTTTTTTGATTCTCTTATTTTGCCTCTTTTCCCGACAATCAATGCAAAGACCAGCTGCAGTATCGTGATATTCGATCGTCGTTGTTATTCAAAATTTAGGCGTGTCTCACTAAAAAACAATAGGAGTAAAACAACAGATTAATAATAGTTTTTACTATTTTTTATCTCATGAACTTTATCCATCTACTATTCACTGTCGACCATAATGATATACAGTTTCAATATGTTGCGCATTATCAATCGCGAGCTGAAGAAAAGCTTTGCACCCATTGCGGCGGGTCTGGGAATCTATCCTGAGTTCTTTTTTTGCTGGCCAATTCCATGGACTGGGCTTTCCAGTTCACTGCTCAGTACCTATGGTGTCAAGCAAACTTTCACATCAGGGTGGAATTAAAAATTGGTTTAAAGAGGCGCACCATGTACAGGCTGATCTACAAAAGCAGGAGCATATTGGTTGAGGTCACTGAGGAAACGCTCAAAGAAATCCTGGAGGCCAGCACCGACCTCAATCGTAAATTTGAGATAACCGGAGCACTCATTGCCACCCGAACACATTTTCTGCAGGTCCTGGAAGGAAACTTCAAGGACCTGAACCGTACCTTCTTTCGTATCGCGTCCGACCCACGGCACGAAGAACTTGAACTTGTCTCCTTCGGTCCGGTGGCAAACAGACTCTTTGAGGGATGGGTAATGAAAGGCTTCGGCATAGTGGATGTCGATCCTGGCCTGGACACCTCTCTGAAGAATAAATTCGGCGTCGAGGAGGGTGGCGTCAGACTACCCACCCAGGAATGGGCGGCCCTCTCACTGATGCACGACGTCGGGGTAATAGTTCAATAAGCGCGATGAGCGGGATGCCCTCTGGCTGCAATAGGGCTCGCCTGGTCCCCCACTCGAAACCGTAAATCAGCCAGTCCGGCCAATTGAATCTGCCATTGTCCATTGACCCCTCTGCTGCAATCCCTTATATTTTTCCTAGGCTCTATCCTGAACAGATTAACAGGGATTTACTTGACGCTTTCAGCAAAAGCATGTATAAATCCGGCCTGAGTTTGCATTGATCATTCGATAATACAAATTATTGCAATGATTTCAGGATACTAATTGGTTTCGGCTTGATAGCCGGGTCCTGTGCAACGAAGGATCACGAACCCCGCCAGGTCCGGGAGGAAGCAACGGTAGTGACCCCCTTCGTGTGATACAGGGTGCCCGGCTATCATTTTTTCAGCTCTAGCCGGCTGCGTTTAGTTGTGTCCACCCAGAAACGGGCTGTTGTGCTTCAAGATCGAGGAGTGCGGGAAATTTTTACCGACGGCATGTAGCTGGGGTCCGCGGCTAAAATTTCGAACACAACGCAGAGCTTGAACAAAAGGGTCGTTGCAGGCCGGGCATTAATTTCAGACGGGTTTCCCATGTCCTACCTGGTATTTGCGAGAAAATATCGTCCCCAGACATTTGAGCAGGTCGTCGGCCAGAAGCCTGTGGTCAAGACCCTGCAGAACAGTCTGAAGCGTGGTCGCGTGGCCCATGCTATTCTCTTCTCGGGCGTTCGGGGAGTGGGCAAGACGACCCTGGCCCGGCTGATGGCCAAGTCGCTGAACTGCCTGGATGGGCCCACCGCAGTGCCCTGCAACAAGTGCCGCTCGTGCAGCGAGATAAGCGCCGGTTCGGCCCTGGACCTCCTGGAAATAGACGGTGCCTCCAACCGAGGCATCCAGGAAGTCAGGGAGCTGAGGGACAAGATCAAGTTCATGCCGACCTCGGCGCGCTACAAAATCGTCATTATCGACGAAGTGCACATGCTCACCAACGAGGCCTTCAACGCCCTGCTGAAAACTCTGGAAGAGCCTCCCGCCCACGTCTATTTTATGTTTGCCACCACCGAGTTGCACAAAATCCCGGTAACCATTCTGTCGCGCTGTCAGCGCTTTGAACTGCGCCGGGTGAGCTCCGAAGAATTGAGCAGACACTTCCAGCAACTGGCCGAAAAAGAAGAAGTCGAAATCGGGAAAACGGCGCTCTCCCTGATCGTTCGGGAAGCCGACGGCTCTGTCCGCGACGGTCTCAGTCTGCTGGACCAGGTCCTCTCCTACGCTGATTCCCCCGTCGATGACACCGATGTGGTCGAAGTGCTTGGGCTGGTCAGACGCGAGGTGGTGCTGGGTATCGCCGGGGCACTGCTCGCCGGCGATCGCGCAAAAGCATTGACCATGCTGGCCGAGGCGTTTGATTTCGGCATGGATGTCAAACGGTTCATCACCGACCTGCTGGAATGTTTCAGGACTTTGCTATTGATCAAAATCGGTAACTGCGAGCAGCTCATGCAGCAGAGCGACGACGACACCGAAACACTGCGCGCGCTGGCCCAGGCTCATCCGGTCGAATCGATTCACCAGAAACTCAACCTGCTCATGCAGACTGCCGATGATCTGCGCTACTCCTTTCAGCCGCGGCTTACCCTCGAGACCTCCTTTCTGTCGATTATCGCTACCGGTGACGTGATAGGTGTCGAGACCCTGCTGGGCAAGCTCGACACGGCGCTCGGCACGCTGCCGGATCAGCCCCTGGAACAGAAGCCCCCCTCCTCTCCGCCAACCGAACCCGCTCAGGTGGAATCGGAGGCTGAAACAGCAAAGGAAAAAAAAACCGACGCCACGCCTGCTGAGCAGACTCTGCCGGACTCACCTCCACCGAAGCCGACCTTTACTCTGGAACCCGCTGGTCAATCCGAGGATAAGGATGACAACAGTGAGACGCAGCCCCATCCGCGGCGCGACGTCAGAAAGGATTGGCTGGATTTCATTGCCTTTTTAAAGGGTGAAAAAGAGTGGATGGCACAGAGTCTTCAGCAGACAGTGTCGATCAAAGAGGAAAACAAGGAGCTGCTGCTCGAATTCGACGATCCCAGTGATTGTTTCGTTCTGCGCTCGAAGGAAAACAGACAGATTTTGACCGAGTACGTGCTCGATTTCTTTCAGCAGGACCTCAGCATCCGGATCATCAGTCCCGACAACAGCAACGGCCGCGGCGTGCAGAATTCCGAGGAGCCTAAGCGGCGGCGCCAGCAACTCGCCAATCACCAGGTGGTGCGCATGGCTGAGGAAATTTTCAATGGCCGGGTCGGCGATATTCGCATATCCGAACCCAACAAATAACACACACTTCAACAAACAGACCCCAGGAACACCCCATGGATTTTACTTCGATCATGCAGCAGGCTCGTGAGATGCAGGAGAAAATGAACCGTGTCCAGGAAGAGCTTGCCTCCAAAACCGTGACTGGCAGTGCCGGCGGCGGCATGGTGACGGTTCAGGCCACCGGAAAAGGAGAAATCATTTCCATTTCAATCGAGGACGAGGTAATCGATGCAGCCGAAAAAGAACTGCTGCAGGATCTGGTCAGCGGCGCGGTCAACGACGCCCTGCGCAAGGCCCGGGACCTGGCCAAAGCGGAAATGGCCGGCCTGGCCGGCGGAGTCCAGATTCCCGGCCTCACCAATATGTTTTAATCGGCATGGGTGAAATTCAGGTTATCCCCCCGGCCCTCGAGCGTTTGGTCCGAAGCTTCTCGTCACTGCCGGGAATCGGCGCTAAAACCGCCACCAGACTGGCCCTGACCATCCTTCGCAAACCAGCTTCGGAGGCCCGTGAAATGGCAGCGGCCCTCAGCGAACTGCACGGCTCCATCAGACTCTGCTCCCAATGCATGGCCTTTTCCGAAACAGAACCCTGCAGCGTCTGCGGCGACCCGCGCCGGGACAGCTCGCTGGTCTGCGTGGTTGAACAGCCTGCTGATCTGCTGGCCATCGAAAAAACCGATCACTACCGGGGCCATTACCACATCCTCCACGGTGTTCTCTCCCCCGTCGACGGCATCGGGCCAGCGGAGTTGAAGGTCAAGGAACTCATCGCCAGGCTGGACGCAGGCAGCATACAGGAGGTGCTGATTGCCACCTCCTCAACAGTGCCCGGCGAGGCCACCGCATCCTATCTGATCGATGCGCTGGGCCGATTTTCCATTCGGCTGACCAGGCTGGCCTGCGGCATCCCCATGGGCATGGACATCAAATACGCGGATCAGCACACCCTGGCCAGGGCCATCGAAAGCCGTTCAGAGGCACTTTGATTCCCACAAACTGTAACGATCACTGCAATTAATCTTGACTATTACCCCCAATACTGTTAAGTGATGCAGGTTCTGTACTTGATGGATTGTCAGATCGTAACTATTGTTGTCGGCATTCCTCTGATAAACGAATTATCTGTCTTTTGACTGGCTCGATTCAGGTAATTTCAGGCGCGTAGCTCAGTGGGAGAGCGCTACCTTGACGTGGTAGATGTCGGGGGTTCGATCCCGCCCGCGCCTACCAGATACAAAGGCTAAAGGAAGAACGGGGTTGCGGACCGTTTGCTCTTTAGCCTTTGTTTTTCTATATAAAACAGCGAAGAAATGGCAGAAATCGCAATCAAAATAGATGACCAGGAAGAGCGCTTCCCCGAAGCCGTTACCGTGGCCGAGGCGCTCAAATCCTTGATGTCCGGCAAACAGCGCAAACAGACCATAGCGGTGTACGCCAATGACAAGGCTGTCGATCTGCATAGCGAACTGGCCGAGGACACCGTTATCGTGCCGATCAAAAAAGACAGCCCTGAAGGCCTTGAAATCCTGCGCCATTCAACCTCCCATATCATGGCCCAGGCGGTCAGGGAATTGTTTGGCAACGACGTCAAGATCGCCATCGGCCCAGCCATCGAAAATGGCTTTTATTACGATTTTCTGCGCGACGCCCCGTTCAGCCCCGAAGACTTCGAGTTGATCGAGAAAAAAATGGCCCAGATAGCCGGCCAGGCCTTGCCCTTCTCGCACCGGGATATCCCCCGGGTGAAGGCGATCGAGATGTTTCGTGAGCAGGGGGAAAAATACAAGGTCGAACTGCTCGAAGAAATCGAGGATGACACGGTGTCGATCTATCAGCAGGGCAGCTTCGTCGACCTCTGCCGCGGCCCTCATATTCCAGATACTTCCTGGGTCAGAGACTTCAAACTGCTGCGGGTTGCCGGCGCGTACTGGCGCGGTGACGAGAATAACGACGTACTGCAGCGCATCTACGGCACCGTGTTTTTTGATAAGAAAGCACTGAAGAAACACCTCAACGACCTGGAAGAAGCCAAAAAGCGTGACCATCGAAGGCTCGGCAAGGATCTGCAGTTGTTTACCATCAACGACCAGATCGGCCCCGGTCTGATTCTCTGGCAGCCCAAGGGTTCGCTGCTCAGGAGACTGATCGAGGACTACTGGAAGGACGAGCATTACCGGCACGACTACGAACTGCTTTACACGCCGCATATCGCCCGCCAGGACCTGTGGAATACTTCCGGCCATCTCGATTTCTATTCCGAAAACATGTATGCCTCGATGGAAATCGACGAGGTCAAATACCAGCTCAAGCCGATGAACTGCCCGTTTCACATCGGCGTTTACAAGAGCAACAAGAGAAGTTACCGGGAATTCCCGATCCGCTGGGCCGAACTTGGCACCGTATATCGCTATGAACGGGCCGGCGCCCTGCACGGCTTATTGAGAGTGCGTGGCTTCACCCAGGATGACGCCCATATTTTCTGTCGGGAAGATCAGCTCGAAGAAGAAATTTTCAACATTCTCGATCTTAACCTATTGATTTTAAAGCGGTTCGGGTTTGAGGATTACGATGTCTACCTGAGCACCAGGCCGGAAAAATCGGTGGGCTCTGAGGAAATCTGGGAAAAATCCACGGCCGCCCTGAAGCAGGCCCTGGAGAAGAAAGGCCTCGGGTTCGAGCTCGATCCCGGCGAAGGAGTGTTCTACGGCCCCAAAATCGACATCAAGATCAAGGACCAGCTCGGCCGCTCCTGGCAGTGCTCCACCATCCAGGTGGATTTCAACCTGCCTGACAGGTTCGACATGACCTACACGGGAGCCGATAATCGTGATCATCAGCCCATTATGATCCATCGTGCCCTGATGGGCTCCCTTGAGCGGTTTGTCGGGGTCCTGATCGAACACTATGCCGGCGCCTTCCCCATCTGGTTCGCACCGGTCCAGGCTCGGATTCTGAACATCACCGACGATCAGGCTGCCTACAGCGAAAAGGTTTACAAACAGTTGAGAAAAGCCGGGGTCAGAGTAGAAAAAGATTTGCGCAACGAAAAATTGAATTATA
>JARFQM010000066.1 GCA_029287755.1 Desulfofustis sp.
CGCATCACCCTGCTGCCGGATCTCTCGATGATCTCGGGGTTGATCATTTCGAGCAGGCCGTGATGGTTGTCCCTGCCGAGCTTGCTGTTGGAGACATCGACGACCACCACGCGCTGCAGTATGCCGATCTGTGGTGCGGCAATGCCGACCGAATGACCGGCATCGAGCATGGTGTCGACCAGGTCATTGACCACCCCGACGACGCTTTCGTCGACCTCTTCAACCGGTTCAGCAACCTGCTTGAGAATCGGGTCGGGATAAACCCTGATCGTACGCACAGCCATGATCAGAGTTCCACGGTCGGGATGATACGTACGCTGATGTCGACCTGCAGTTCATCGCGAATCGCTGCCAGCCAGTTGTCGACATCCTCTTCTGCGACACCTTCAGGCAGCGCCGCCTCGATGACCATCACGTAGACGGGACGCTCCTCGGTGCCGACCAGCTTGGTGTTCAGGTCGGTGATGTTGACCTTCTTCTCGCCGAGCACATTGGCCACCCGGTAAACGATGCCCGGTTTGTCGGAGCCGTAGACGGAGATCATGCAGAGTTCGCCTTCGATGTTTGAGCGGATCTCGCCGCCCGGCTTGAGAACCCGCAGGGCAACGGTCAGGTCAGCATCTTCCAGGGGTTTGAAGGCGTCACCGAAGCTCTTTAAGTCGGTGAATTCCGGATGACCGAGAATCAGGATCATGGCGAACTGGCCACCGAGAATCGAACAGCTCGAATCGGCAAGATTGCAGCCCTGCTTGAAGAGAATCTCGGTGACCTGGGAGACGATCCCGGGGCGGTCGCGGCCAACGATGGTCAAGGCGAAATGGTTCATGGCGGACTCCCTCTTTGACAAGGTTATTAAATAACTCTATCTTTTTATCACAATTTCAGAGGAGACACTAACTCTTTGGAATGTGGTACGTGGCCCGTGGCTCGTGGATTTTGGTTGTCCACGAACCACACACCACGGACCACGTACCGGTTTAAGCATGCTAAATCCTAAAGATTTAAAAATTGATTACTACCGCGGCTCCGGTCCAGGCGGCCAGCATCGCAACACCAGTGAGACGGGAGTGCGTATTACCCATCTGCCGACCGGTATTGTCGTAACGGCTACGGAATCACGTTCCCGGCACATGAACCAGCAACGTGCCATGGCACGCCTCGAGGAGAAACTCGCCGCGCGGTTGAGAAAGCGGCGGCCGAGGATTAAGACCCGAACCGGCAAGGCTGCCATAGCCAGGCGCCTGGATGCCAAACGCAAACAGGGGGACAAAAAACGTGATCGCAAGAGACTCGATTGCTGATCAAAGCTGAAAAGAATCATTTAAAATATGACGATCCGCATTGATCAAATTTGATCAGCATTCGTTGAAAAGATTGCGCCCGAGTCTTTGGTTTAGTAGATGAAGCGAAGTAAGAGACCGTTCAGCAGGATGGTTCCCAGCACCAGGCCGAGATAGAGATGCAGGCCGATGCGGAGTTTTTGGGCAGTTTTTTCGATGAACAGGGTTTTGCGCTGGACCCGGGTGGTCCAGACTGCAAAAGCGATCGCCAGTCCGGCAATCAGGCCCTGCAGTAAGGGTAGTTGTACCAGTTTGAATGGTGGCAGCAGCAGGGTGGCGGTAATCATGCCGAGAATCCAGAAATGACTGATGCTCAACAGTTGGTGGCCTGACATCTTGCCCGGCAGAACCTTGAAGCCGGCGCGCAGCAGTTCCTCACGGTCAGGCATGGCCAGCAGCCAGTAGTGAGGCACCTGCCAGAGGATCATCAGCAGGACCAGGGAGAGTGGCCGTGGATCGAACGGGTCACCACCTGCCGCAATCCAGCCGATCAGGGGCGGCAGGGCGCCACAGGGTGTGCCGGCGATCACGGCCAGAGAAGAGATCCTTTTCAACGGAGTGTAGACAGCCAGATACCAGACGGTTGCACCGAGGCCAAGCAGGCTGGCCGTGGTGCCGGAGGTGGCAAGCAGGACGCCGAGACCGCCGCTGGCCAGGAGCAGGCCGACTGCCATGCCGGCTCCCGGAGCCAAAGCACCGCAGGCGAGTGGCCGGCTACAGGTGCGGCGCATCAGGGCATCAGTGAAGCGCTCCTGGACCTGGTTGAGGACCGAGCAGGCAGAGCTCAGCAGGAAGATCCCCCAAACGACTCCCCAAAGCTTCAGCCAGGGCAGATAAGGGCTCGCAGCCAGCGCTCCGGCCAGCGCCGAGAGGGCGACCATCGCCGAGAGCGGTAGGCGTATCAGGCGGCTCAAAGCCGTCAGGTTGGTCATGGTACCAGAGGGGGTATGCATTATTGATTCTGTCGATCCAGGTTATGTTTCGTTAGCCACATAGACACAAAGGCTTAAAGATAAAACCACAATTCCTGCAATAACAACATGCAAAGGATATCTTGTGTCTTGGAGCCTTGGTGGCCAAAGTTCTTGTGCCGCACATCTTACTTCAATGTTTCCATCCAGCTTTGCATCGCCTTGATGTCGTCATCACTCAACCCCGGGTAGGGTGGCATGGCGGGCGGGTAACCCTCGGTCACTTCTGCGCCGGGTTCCCTGATAGCCCGAATCAGGTATTCCGTGTCTGCCTGGACCTTGACGGATTGGCCATCTTTGGTGACGGTGCGTTCACTGCCGACCA
>JARFQM010000209.1 GCA_029287755.1 Desulfofustis sp.
GTCGCATGGGCGGGAAGTGCGCCAAATTCGACCAGCGGCGTCGTCCACTTGTCCGGCAGCAGGCTGCAACCGGTCACGGCCGCAGCGCCTACGGCCAGTTTCTTGATTACTTCTCTTCGTTTTCTGTCTTTGACTGGGGGGGACTTGATTGACACGGTTTCCTGCTCGTTCCGGAACTGGGGTCGATCATTTGTCGATGCCACGCTCACCTCTTTACTTAATTTATCTTGGCCGTCGGGCAATCAGGCAAAATCAATAGGAAAATACCTGATATATTTTAAAAAACAACCATAATCGACAAATCAAGACCCACAACGGGAATACTGCGTCCCAAATCAGGGCCCACACATGAGATCCCTACAGAGCGTGCCGATACGCAATTTCGGACTATCGTCCCAGGCCGTATGCCATGCGTCTGCCATCGGCGCCGCCGGCCAGAAGCCGCTGCTGCCGGTCGATGCGAATTGCTTGGGCACTTCCCATAAGAGGTGAAAAATCAGGTAATTGCTGAAGGTTATGACCTTTGTCTGAGAGGCGGTGAAGCGTTGTTTCCGGGAAACGATTCTCGAGCAGCAGTTCCCCGTCGGGCATCGATCTCCAACGGGGCGCATCGACGGCGCCCTGGACATCGGCGTCGAAATCGATGAGATTGACCAGCAGCTGCATGTTGGTCTGGGTCTGGCCGTCGCCTCCGGGCGTCCCCAGAAGCAGGCAGGGCTGATCCCCCTCAAGCACCATCAGAGGGTGAAGGGTATGATAGGGACGCTTGCGCGGCTCCAGCCGACATGGGTGATTTGGATTCAAGCTGAATCCACGCCCCCGATTATGGAGCAGCATCCCGGTTCGGGGAACCATGACGCAAGAGCCGAACTCCTGGAAGATGGACTGAATAAGCACCGCCGCGTTACCGCCTGCATCGACGGCCATCATATAGACGGTATCCTCGCCTCCCCGGGCAAACCGATGCCTGCAGGGCTGCTCACCCGCCAGCGCAGTGATCCGGCCTCTCAACTCGAGCGTTTTTCGCGAACCCAGCAGGGCGTCCAGGGGCACAGAATGAAAGCCTGGATCACAGATGTGATCATCCCGCTCGGCAAAGGCCTGTTTTTTTGCCTCGACCATGAGGTGTACGAGGTCGGCGGATCCAGGCCGCAGCGCACTCACATCGATCTGGTCAAGAATCCGGGCCTGCAGGAGCAGTGCCAATCCCTGCGACGGCGGCGGCTGGGTGGCCAGTGTAAAACCACGGTAAGCCGCGGTAAGCGGCTCTTTCCAGATGACCCGGTAGTCAGCCAGGTCCTCGGGGCTGAAAAAGCCTCCAAGCTCGTCGCTGTGGCGCACCAGTTCTTCGCCCAACACCCCGCGGTAGAATGTTACGGGGCCCTGGTCAGCAATCAGCGCCAGGCTCTTTGCCAGGGCCGGCTGCCTGATCAGTCGGCCGATCTTCGGCGGCTGTCCGCCCGCTAGAAAGATCGAGGCGGCTGTCTGGGAGGCGGCCAAGAGCTTGCGTTTTTTGACAATGGAGCCAAGCAGAGCTGGGTAGGCGGGAAAGCCATCCCTGGCATAGCCGATGACCCGGCCAATCAGGGTATCGAGGCCGAGGCTGCCGTAATCGTCGAGAAGTGCCTGCCAGCCCGCCAGGGCGCCTGGAACAGTACAGGTGTGTATTCCGGTGGCGGGGATCATCTGCAGGCCCATCTCCGCAAACCTGTCGAGACTCGCTTGGCCGGGAGCGTAGCCGGCGGCGTCAAGGGCTCGAAGCTGGCGACTTTCTGCCCGGTAGACGAGGGCGAACAGATCGCCGCCCAGACCGCACATGTGAGGATTAACCACCGCCATGACCAGGTTGGCCAATACCAGCGCTTCGACAGCATCGCCACCTTCGTCGAGAATGGAGCCCGCCGCCTGTACAGCCAGAGGATGATCAGCGGTCACCATCCACTGGTTCCCCATGAGCAGGGGACGGTAGTTTCTGAAATATTCCTGCATAATTTCGATAGCTAATGTGATGATGCCGCAAGAGACCGGCACCGATGAAAATAAACGAGCTGCAGCAGCCTGCCGCCACCCTGGGCAGATGCTACACTGTAGTATTAAAAGAGGTGCACAGGCAGCCCTGATCCGACCTCTCGTAATTAATACCATGACCACAGTTCGAGTTAAACAGCGCCGCTGAAAAAGGCGGAAATTTATGGTTGGCAAGGGCTGCGAAACGATCAAATTTTCTTCTAACAAAAATCAAATTTTTTTATTCAATAATACCGAAAGGATACAAATTTTCACTTTTTATGTATATGTAATTATTGGTATATTTTTTTTTTGTCGCCTCTTTATTTTTGTTTTCCAATAGGGTAATGTTCAGTAAACCGATTCGAAAATGTGGAGAAAAACCAACGAGCGTTTCGGACGTAGATTCGGGGAGCCTTAACGGGTGGCATCGGGTCAGCGCAGGCAGCTTTTCATAGCGTCGAGTCGGGGATGTGGAAATCACCATCGAGCGTTTTGGACGTGGATTCGGGGGACTTTAACGGGGACATCGGATCATTGAAGGAGGATTTTCACAGGAAGGTTCTCTCCCCCGGGCTTCTGCCTGGGTTCACGGGGAATCTTCCAACCCCGGGTGGAAATATAGGTGTCTTACCCACACTATAAGAAGCCGGGGGAGATCAGGTCTGGTAAGGGGGCTTGGTCGGAGGATGGTACCATGGCGTCTCGGACGTCAGCCAGGGGTGAGCCCATAAAAAGGTGAGTATCTGGCAACCAGGGTGCGATCCTTAGTGACAGGACGCGGCGAAGCGTTCCGGGCGTTGATGTTGGGGGATGCCTATAGACGGTAGTTACATCCACACTCGCTACACCTGTCACGGTTGCTTTCAGACATGCGGTTGTCAGTTCCTGGCCGCCATAACAGGAACGGATACAAAGTCTGGGTGTTCGGCGGGAACATCGATCGGTGTGACGCAGCGGATCGAGGCAATTTGGAAGGCCTGTCGGGTTCGGGTTCAGCTCGGAACTGATGGGCCTTCCTTTTTTTTTGGGCAACTCGCTTGCTTTCCCGGTGCAGTCCAGATAGTCAACGCCGTGTGCCGCCGTGAGGCTTACCGTCATACAAACGCCCATTGACGGTGGCCAGAAACCTCTCCAGAGAGACATTTTCCTGCAGTATCAGCCCTTTCCCCGGCAATTCCCCGCGGTCAACCATTTCCACGACGGCACAGACCGAAGCCGCGGTCGTCCAGCCGATCGCCCTGCGCTCCTTTCCAGCTATGGCAGCGGGTATAAAGGTTCTGACAAATTCCTCCCGGGACAATCGATTGGCGATCCAGCCTTCGACCGAGACATGAACATAGACGACATCTTCGCTCACCGGCGGTTTGGCGTTGACCAGTATTTTCCCGGCCTGATCCCGGTCTTCACGCATGAGCAGTTCATGGAAAAAGAAATTCATCAGCTCTGCATGGCCGGGATATCTGATCGATTTGTAATCGAGGTTCTCCACCAGTCCTTCGTAGCTATCGCACATGGTGCCGATGCCGCCGGAGGTGGTAAAGGCTTCGAACTGAAGACCGTCAATATAGATCTTTTCGAGCCACTCCATGGGTGAAACCCATTTGCGAACACCATTTTCGATAACTTCACAATCGTTAAGATATTCGTTAACCACCCCTTCAGGAGACCAGTTGAAGGCATAGCCCAGCATCCCTGTGGGATGCTGGGGCAAGGCTCCAACCCGCAGCTTTATCGAACGTATTTTACTGAATTTTGCGGCCAGAAATGAGCCGGCAATGGCGACGAAGCCGGGGGCCAGCCCGCACTGAGGCGCCACCGCAGCCGGGCTCGATTCGCTCAGGGCTCGTATCTCCCCGGCGGTGGCGACATCCTCGGTGAGGTCGAAATAGTGGGTGCCCGAGGCTATCGCTGCTTT
>JARFQM010000289.1 GCA_029287755.1 Desulfofustis sp.
CACGAACACGAGCGTCGCCGCTAAAGGATACGGCGGCTGAGGCCGATCCCACCATGGTACCGACCAGCATCAGGCCGGCTGCTGCAGCAATTACTTTTTTCATATTTTCTCTCCTAGGTTTTTTAAACCCCGGTTATCGGGGCCTGCAGGTTCAATGTATGCCGCGGATCCTCAGACTTATCAGCCGAATGCACGGCACAATTGCCATCGTACTACCGATCTTATATACCCGTCGCAGCCCCATGTCAAGTTTTTTTTACCAAAAGTTTAAAAAATTATACCGCCATTTCTGTTCTCTAACTATACAATCTTATGCATGTTTTAAATTTATACTCAGGAGCGGTCCGGTTTCTCCTCGACTTTTTTTACCACCATCTCGTAGGCCAGAAGCTTACTCTCATTACCAGACAGAAATTGATTCCAGATTGGCGTCACAGGTATCTGGGCAACATAGAGGCGATTTATCACCTTGCCCCTGTCATTGGCCTGTTCAGCATTCTCATCGAAAAAATAGTCGGCCACGTAGCCGCCGATGTGGCTGGTCCGCCAGAGCTCGACCAGTCCCTGGCCAGACCAGCCCAGACAGGCGACCGAACCGCCGTCGAAGATGCGGGTGTTGGTCAGATATTTTGTGGTCACGTTGAGCTCGTTGGTGCCGACCACCACCTCGGGTAAGCCGTCGCCGGTAATATCCTTGATATCCAGTCGGCCCGGAATGAAAATAAGCTGTCTGTTTTCCTGATCTGACCAGTTCAGTCCAGCAGACCGATCAGTACTTTTAACTTTTTGCCAGTGGGGACCAAAGTATCTTTTACTGCCTCCGTAACTGGTACTGCTGACCCAGATAAGATTGAGCGCCGCGTCGTAGACCAGCATTCTCATCTTCTTGTCGATAACCACGGTTTCCGTGCCGCCGTCGCCGCTCAGGTCGGCCTGAATGAAATCGAACAGATTGGTGTCTTCGGGCAACAGCAGTTTGGCTCCCTTCACCAGCCTGCCGGTGGCGGGGTCCTGAGTCAATTCGAACACCCCTGGACTGAGAAAATTCTCGCTGAGGCGCGGACTGGACTGCTGGCCGATCAGGACTTCGCCTTTGCCGGGCAGCGTCACCGGACGGATATACCAGCGCAGCGCCTGGCTCAGCGATTGCAGTGATTTACTGCCGTTCCAGCTTAAAATCGCCGAAGAAGCATACTTGCCTTCATTGGCGGAGATATACAGTTTCTTAGTGCCGCTGCGATCATGATCGCCGATGTTGAGCGCATGAATTTTCATGGCTGGTGAAAAATCGTAGGCGGCAACCTCTCTGAAATTGAGATCTCCGTAAGTGAAGATACGAATTCTGCTCCTCGAGCTCACCACCAGATCGTTGCTGCCGTCGTTGTTGAGGTCGCCGACCACCAGCGACTCCACCTGCATGGGCAGGATGCCGCTCTTGCGAATACCGCGCGACTCGAAGCCGGCTCCCCCCTGGTCCCCGGCAATGATGCCGGAGCCGCCGTAGATACCTCTCTTATAATCCCGTTCGGGATGGGGCGTGGCAAAGCCGCTCAAGGCATCATCTTCTTTCTCGCCGAGCGGGGAAAGAGTATCTTCGCGCTCCAGTTCGGCAACCGTTGCATAAATGTCGGCCGTCAGAGAATTTACCGCTGACATGATCTGGTCCTGGCTGTCGATTTTCTCGGCAAACGATGTGGGCCGGCCTCCCTGCAAGGGTGTCAGGCTGAGATTTATCTGCATGCCGTCCTTGAGTGAATACATGCTGGGCTCAAGCAGCCAGCTGCCGCGAAGCTTCTGGCGTGCTTCGCTCAGCTTGCCCGCCTGCAACTCCTGCTGCAGCGCCCGTATTTCCTCGTCGCCCAGGGGGAGGGTGACAATCTTTATATCCTTAAAGCGGGACAGCCGGGCCAGCAGCATCTGATCGACCGCCTTGTTTAAATAGGCGTAATCTCCCTCTTCGCTCACCTCAAAAGGCAGCACGGTGATTGTCGGCATCTCTTCCCCGTTGGAGGAAAAGACATGAGGGGCCTGCAGTATGAACAGCAGGCAGAGCACGATTCTGAGTAGCAGATACATAGATTCACCTAATCTTGAACATCGTCGGGGTCCTTTGACGGTAATTTGCGCTAAAAAGGTCTGCTATTAATAAAACATCTGGCGCACTCCCGCAACAAGGGGCCCGTTGATGAAGATGTTTAAGCGAGAAAAAGGACAATATTCGCTTGACTTTTAACGGGGAACAGCACACTATATAAGTGAGTTTAAATTTTTGTACTTATCGGCCCACGGCCTAACGTTTGCGTAACTATTTGTAACTTATACCGAATTTCCAGATACCATGAAATTTCATCGAATCCATCTGCCGCTCGCCCTCCTGACAGCACTTCTGCTGACGGTCGGCGTGGCCTCCTCCGAGGCTGACGGACTCGATAACACCGAATACAAGATAACCGGTTATACCTTCGACAGCGATGCCGTGTCCGAGTCCGACAGCGGGCTGCTGTTCGAGACATCGCGCTTCAAGCCGCTGATGATCACCAGTTCCACCACCGATGTCTTCGGAGAGGATCCCTTCGCTTCATCCTTCAGTTCGCAGGCAACCGGAACCGCACCACATGGCTGGGCAGTTGCCGCCGAATATCTGCCCACGCCCAATCTGGCTTTTCACGGTGCCATCGGCGTTACCAGCGTAGCCTGGGACTCCAAATCGGAAAGCGAACTGCAGTCGAGCTGGGAGGCCAATATCGGGGTAGTCTACAACTTCTTCAACTCCCTGGCCTATGAAGTGCACTTCGGCTACATGGACACCGGTGATCTCTTCCAGGAAGTAGACACCTATTCCGAGGTCGAATCAATCCTGATGATCAGCAACCAGCTCACCCTGAGTTTTTAAGGCCTCAACAAATTAGAAATGGTTAAAGCCGTGCGGTCTCGCTGCCGCACGGCTTTTTTTCTTTCCGCCGCTCTTGACTTTGTCTCTTCAGTGGAATAAAAGTGGCGTATTAACCCGTCGAAAAAACAAGATAATCTTGATCCAATCTGGGTGAGCGTCCGGTGGCCCCTCCTTTCAATATATTGATGTACTCCCACGATACCTACGGCCTTGGCCATATCCGCCGGACCATGGCGATCGCCAACCATCTCAGGGGCACCAACACCAATATCCTTATTTTGACCGGATCACCCATCGCCGGCCGCTTTGCCCTGCCCAGCCAGGTCGATTTTGTCAGAATTCCCGGGATGATAAAAAAAACCAACGACGAATACCGCTCACTCTCCATCAAGATCGAAGATCAGCAGGCCCTCTCCATCAGGACCAACATTATCCTGGCCACCGCGCAGACCTTTAAACCCGATCTTTTCATCGTCGACAAGGAACCGCTCGGACTCAAGCGCGAGGTACTGCCGACGCTTGCCTGGCTCAAGGAAGGTAAGCCGCGTGCCCGTACCGTGCTCGGCCTGCGGGATATTCTCGACGATCCCGAGGTCATCGTCAAAGACTGGCGGGATCGGGACATCTATTCCTCCCTCTCCAGTCTCTACGACGAGATCTGGGTCTATGGGAACCAGGAGGTGTATGATCCGGTGTCCCTCTATCAATTTCCTGAAGCGCTCAAGGACCGGGTTGTGTTCACCGGATACATTCCCCGTATTAAAAAACGTGCCAATGTCAGAAAAAAGGTGCGCCGCCGCTATCGCATCCTGCCTCACGACACCTTTGTTCTGGTAACCACGGGCGGCGGCGGCGACGGTTTTGACGTACTCGACCAGTTCATTGACATGCACGACTATTTCCCGACGACCCTGCCTTTCAAAAGCCTGATCATCACCGGTCCCTTCATGCCCAAGAGAAAACGTGAAGAGATAAAGAAGCGAGGCAAGGTGTACGGTATTAAAACCCTGCCGTTTCACAGCCGGCTCGAAGAATTGATGCAGGCAGCCGACCTGGTGATCTCCATGGGGGGCTACAATACGATCTGCGAGATTCTCACCCAGCAGACCCCTGCACTTATCATTCCCC
>JARFQM010000295.1 GCA_029287755.1 Desulfofustis sp.
TGCTCCCCTGGCAGATCTGCCGGTGTCTCAGCCGCCGCTGTCAGATCACACAAAACAACTCCTGCACCGCTGCCGGGCACTGAGCAGAGAGGAGATCAGAACACTCATGAAGGTCAGCGACAAGCTGGCGCAGAGCACCCATCAGAGATTTTCAGAGTTCTCCCTCCCCCACCTCGAAGATTCTGCCAGCCCGGCCATCGCCACCTTTGCCGGCGATGTCTTCTCGCAGATTCGCTATGAGGACTACGGCAGGGATGATTTTCTTTATGCTCACCACCATGTCAGAATTCTCTCCGGGCTCTACGGTGTGCTGCGGCCCCTCGATCTGATGCAGCCCTATCGCCTGGAAATGGGGTACAAGCTGGGAATCGGCTCGGCAGCCAATCTTTACGAGTTCTGGCGCGACGCAGTGACAACCCAGCTGAACCATGATTTGCAACAGACAGGCAGCAGCTGCCTCGTAAACTGCGCCTCCAAGGAGTATTCCCGCGCCATTGCGCGGCCTCGGCTCGATGGCACGGTGTTGGACGTAAGCTTCAAACAGAAGAAGAACGGTAAAATCAGCTCGATAGCCATCTACGGCAAGCGGGCTCGGGGAATGTTCGTTGACTGGTTTATCACCACCCGCAGCGCCGAGCCGGACAAACTAAGGGAATTCGATAGAGGCGGCTACCGATTTGCTGAGGAACTTTCGAACGATACGGAACTGGTCTTCATCACTGAACTATAAAAAAGGCTCTATCGTCACTTCAAATAATTGCTGAACTCGGCCTGAACCCGCGAGAATTTCAAGGCAAAGCCCAGCCCCTCAAACTTTTCGGTGATTTTCTTCATCGTGTTCACCCCCACCACCCGGCCTTCCTCGGTGACCAGCGGGCCGCCGGAGTTGCCAGGGTAGATCTCGGCGTTGGTCTGAAGGTAATCTCCCCTGTTGTTGGAGATCACGCCTGAAGTAACCGTATTGTTGAGCTTGAGCGGGGAACCGATGGCATAGACATCGAGCCCCAGAGCGAGCTCGCCCTCATCCTGGGGGAGCAGATAGGGGGTTTGATAGCCATCGAGTTTCAAGAGGGCCAGATCATAGGTCTCGCTTATCCGGTAAAATATTGCTGACTCGCGGCGGCCATCAGCCAGCACCACTTCAAACCTGTTCTGAGCGGCCAGATTCCTGGCGGTCTTATTGTAGGCCCGCTGGCTGCGTTTGAACTCCGTCAGGGCCTTCTGGTAGGCCTGCCGTCGGCCTGCATAATCCGAGTTCCACTGGTTGAAATAGCGCTCACGCTGTTTAAGATCCGCTTCGACTTCGGCCCTCTGATGTGGATCAACCCGGTTCTGTGTATCCGCCAGCACCTGACTGAAGCTTTTCTGGTAGTCGTCGAGTTTCTTCTTGTACTGATCGAGCTGCTCTTTTTCCTGGTCCAGGCTGGTCTGCAGCCTCTGCAGACGCTGTGCCGCCTCATCCATATTCTCTCTGACCTCCTGGTCGACCTTCCGGCTCCCCCTTATCACATGCCGATTGGTAACAATCAGGCCGTCGCCGCTGACAAAGAAACCGGAACCATAGCCGGCTTCGGTGACGATGGTCACCACCGCCAGGTTGGCCGTTTCAACCGGAGTTGAGGGGGTCAGTTGGGCGCTGAGCAGCAGGGCCAGATCGGTTTCTCCGGGGTCATTACCTGCAACCGGTTGGCGGGGATTTGCAGCCCTGTTCTGGTCAGCGGGCACGCGGTCATAAATAATTTTCTCGACCTCTGAGAGGTCGATGGTAATCATGCCGCCGAACTGCTGATAGCTCAACCGGGGACCGTTTCTGGTGATCGAGTCGGTGTGGATGATCCTGCCGTCTTTCAGGTGCAGTTCATGGGAGGCGCCGGTGATCGGCGCAACCAGGAGCATGAGGGCAACAAAGAGAGCCGAAACTGTTCTCATGAGCAGGTGACCTTTGTTCGACGAAATTCATTATTGTAGGAGTTGTACCAGTATAGCACAGGCAGCGGCGATGCAGAAACCGATCTCCCGGGCAGGAAGCTGTCAAAGCAGATATTTTATCAGGACGAAGCCGCCGATCAGCAGGAACATGAAGACGACGGAAATGATGTTGAAGTATTTGTCGATAAAATCTTTTACCGGCGCTCCGAATTTCCAGATAAAGGCGGCCACCAGGAAAAAACGGGCCGATCGCGATACCAGGGAGGCGGCAACGAAGGTGATAAAATTTATCTCGAAGGCCCCGGCGGTAATGGTGAACAGCTTGTAGGGCAAAGGGGTAAATCCGGCCGTCCCGACGGCCCAGGCGTCATATTTCTGGTAGAGATTTTGGACACTCAGGTACTTATCTTCGAGTCCGTACCAGCCAATTATCTGCTGCCCAAGCGAGTCCATGAACCAGAGGCCGAGCCCGTAGCCGAGCATACCGCCGAGTACGGAGCCGGCCGAACAGATCGCCGCATACTTGAAGGCACGAGTGGGAGCCGCGATGCACATGGCGATGAGAAAGACATCCGGCGGCAGGGGGAAGAAAGATGACTCAACGAAGGCAATGATGAACAGGGTCCAGGCTCCGTAGGGCCCGGCAATCCAGTCCATGCAGTAGTCATAGAGCCGCTTGAGCGGGCCGCTGGCGGTGTCGGCGCTGCTATCGCCAGCCATGTTCACCCACCAGGTCGACGAATCTTACTTTCTCAAGGTCTCGGATCTGCACCCCGTCGTCTTTTTTCTCGAGCAGCTGCAGAACCTGCAGATGCTGATCACCAACCGGAATCACCAGACGCCCCCCGTCCTCCAGCTGGTCGACCAGGGGTTGAGGTATCTCGGGGCCTCCGGCGGTGACAATGATCGCATCATAGGGGCCGTGCTCGGGCCAGCCCAGGGTCCCGTCGTCGAGCTTGGCCACGATATTGAAGTATCTGAGTTGATCGAATACCCTGCGCGCTCCTGCCAGCAGCACGTTGATCCGCTCAATCGTGTATACCTGGCTGCAGAGTCGGGAAAGGATCGCGGCCTGATAGCCGGAACCGGTTCCTATTTCAAGCACCCGCTCAGAACCGGTGAGGGCCAGCGCCTCGGTCATCAAGGCGACGATATAGGGCTGGGAGATTGTCTGGCCCGCCGAGATGGGCAGGGGAAAATCTCCGTAGGCTCTTGACTGCAGGGCATCATCGACAAAACAGTGACGAGGCACCTCGCGCATTGCTTCAATCACCTGCGGGTTTGATATGCCTCGCGGAATAAGCTGTTCCTGCACCATCCGGTCACGGATGGTCGCGAATCTGTCGTTCACGATGATTACTCTTCCCCGGGGTTGCCGCTGTCCTGCTCAAACTCGCCGGACTCTGAAGCGCTGTATTGGATGTCGGAGACCGTCTCGCCATCGAAGGTAACGATAATCCGGCTGACAGATTTGGGTGAAAACCATCTCCCCACATAGAAGGTCCGCTGGACCGCGGACAGGTACTCCTCATAGTAGAACCAGCGCTCGGATCCCGAATCCGTCTGCTGCCGCTCATCGGGGTCGCCCAGATAGGTCAGCACCTCCGTTTTGGTCGACGTCCCCGGGCTGATCAAACTGGCGTCGGAAGCCAGATGCCTGACCGGCTCGTGCACACACCCGGACAACAGAATCGTTCCCAGACAGAACAGGATTACACGTTTCGCTACCGACATGGCATCTCCAAGAAATTCCTCGCAACTCATCCCCGGTACGGCAGTCAAACCACTTGACTGCGCACTGGCAGGTCAGCCCGAGATTTACTGAGCAGATCAGCAAACACACACGCTCTATAGCCTGTCGCTGCGCATTTTTCAACTCTAATATAGCGGCTCTCGACAGGCAAAAGCGATGAAATATCGAGTACTACAAGACGATCTGGACAGTTCTGGCGGGTTTGGGGATCGCTGGGATCAGTCGACCGCCTTGTGCAGAATCCTGTAGTTGCGTTCCACCATTTCCAGGGGGTCGACAGTGAGGCCGGCCTGAATCATTGCATTGTCGTAAATCTGCAGAGCGACTTCAGCAGCAAAGGATTCGTCAGAATCAACAAGATCGGCCAGCCTGCAGATCAGCGAATTACCAGTATTGATTTCCAGATTCTTTTTGGAGATCTCTCCGGCCATGCCTTTTTCCATTCGACCGGCGGCCATGACCCGCTCCATTGACGAGGTCATGAAACCGTCGGGGTTGACGATCATTGCCGGGGAGTCGACCAGTCTGGAAGATTTTGAGACGTCGGCCACTTTGTGGTTCAAGGTTTTTTTCAGCCAGTCTATCAGTTTCTTGCTCTGTTTTTCATCAAGCGCCTGCCCTTGCTCTTCCTTCTCTTTTTCCTGGGCGTCGCTTTTGTCGTCGAGCGACAGGTCGGCCCGGTCGGCGGAGACGAACTTCTTACCCTCGTATTCAGCCAGATGGCTGAGTACGAAATCGTCGATCGGTTCGGTGGTGTAGAGAATTTCAATATCCTTCTTCTTGAACATCTCCACGTAGGGACCAGCTTCGAGTGCCTCTCTGCTGGGACCGTTTATATAATATATGCTCTCCTGATCCGGACTCATCCGCAGAAGATACTCGTCGAGACCAATCGGGGTCGATTCCTTCGATTTTGATGACTCGAAGCGCACCAGCTTACCGAGTTCGGCCCGATACTCAAAATCACTCGCCACTCCCTCTTTGAGGTAGATGCCGAAGGTATCCCAGAATTGCAGATAGGCCGCCTCGTCCTTTTTGGCTTCTTCGGCCAGGAATTTGAGGAACCTTTTCGTAATGACCCGCCTTATTTTGGCCACCAGGGCATTGTCCTGCAGCGCCTGTCGGGAGATATTGAGCGGCAGGTCCTCACTGTCGACGACACCTTTGAGAAACCTGAGCCATTCGGGCAGGATCGATTCTGAATGCTGGTCGATGAGAATCCTCTGACAATACAGGTTGACGCCTGGGCTGACCCGGCCAAAGCCCATGATCTCGAGGTTTTCCCTGGGGACAAAGAGCAGGGAATTAATGGCCAGCGGAGCATCGGTGGAAAAATGAAGCTGGTAGGTTGGTTCGTCAGCGGCATTGGCGATGAACTTGTAGAACTCGAGGTATTCCTCACCTTTGATTTCAGCTTTATTCCTGGTCCACAGGGCCTGAACGGTATTGACCGTCTCCCCTTCGAGTTTGATGGGAAAGGGAACAAAGGACGAATACTGCTTGATGATCGACTCCACTTTCCACTTCTTGGCGTAATCCTCGCAGCCCTCTTTGAGGGAAATAATGATTTTGGTACCGCGATGAAGACCCGGACACTCACTTATTGCAAACGAGCCGGTACCGTCCGACACCCATTCATGTCCTTCTGAGCCATCCCAGGAGCGACTCTGTACCCGCACCTTGGCGCCTGCCATAAAGGCCGAGTAGAAACCAACACCAAACTGACCGATAAGACTGACATCTTTGCGAGCCGCTTCGGCAAGTTCGGCCAGAAAGCTGTCAGAACCGGAATGGGCGATGGTGCCGAGGTCAGCGATGAGCTCATCAGCGCTCATACCAATGCCGGTATCGGTAATAGTCAACTCTTTCTTCTTCTCATCGAGATCGATAGAAATTTCCAGCGGCACGTGGGAGTCAAAAAGATCTTCCTGGTCCTTGGTCAGGCTCTCATGTCGATACTTTTCCAGAGCGTCGGCCGCATTTGATATCAGCTCTCTGATGAACACATCGCGCTCCGTGTAGAGCGAATTGATGACAATATCGAGCAGTTTTTTCGTTTCAGCCTGAAATTCGTGGGTTGTTGCCTTACTCATGATCACCTCTTATTGTAGTCGCATGATAATGTGCCGGGTCCGCCCAATGAAAAGAACTCGGCAGTCACTTAGTAAGTCGGCCAAAATGTTAACCATGTATGAATCGCTGTCAACCAGTGGCAGGCAAGGTTTTGAACCCTATTGGCAGGGTTTGCTGGGAGGCCTTCCAGAGGGAAGATTCTGGGACGTGCAAAAACTGCAAGCCATTGTCTTCTGCTCAGCCGGTGGCCGCTCTTCAACCACCTGCCTGTCGACGTAACAACCAAGGATACGCATACCTGATTTCATGCCTCATCTAAAAGATACCATCATCGTCGGCGCCGGCCTCACCGGGCTGGTGATCGGCCATAAACTCAAACTCAGTCACCCGGAACACCAGGTTCTTCTGCTCGAGAAATCGCCATCCCCCGGCGGCGTAATCAGCTCCTTCAGCGATGCAGGCTATCTGGCTGAATACGGTCCGCATGGCTTCCTGGACAATTGTGCAGAGAGCAGGGAACTGCTTGAGGAGACCGGTCTCGAGGCAGAATGCGTGCGCGCCTCACTGCACACATTTGTCCGCTACGTCTGCATCGATTCAAAATTGATGCTGATCCCTCAGTCGCCGCTGAAAATCATCCGGGCACCGCTGATTCCGTGGCCGGACAAATTCAGGGTTTTGGGCGAACTTTTCAAGAAGCCGCTGACCGGGGAGCCAACCGTGGCGAAATGGGCTGAATACCGTTTTGGCAAAGCCTTGCTCCCCTACGTTGATGCCGTGTTCACTGGCACCTATGCAGGAGATTACAATGAACTAAAAATCGATGCGGTGATGCCCGGTCTGCGGCGCATGGAGCGAGAGCACGGGTCCATCATCCGGGGTGCCCTAGCCAAGGCACGAACGGCTCGTAAGAAAAGAGCCAAAGGGCGTCCACTCGAAATGCCGTCGATGACCAGTTTTCCCGACGGGATGCAGCGTCTGCCGCAGCGCCTCGTAGAAATGCTGGGCCAGCAAATGATCAGCTTGAACTCCGCGGTGACCGCTATCAAGAAACTCCCCCGGGGATGGCAGGTTGAAGTGCAGAATGACACCTACCAGGCAGCCAATCTGGTGCTGGCCCTGCCGGTCAACCAGAGCCTTAACCTCCTTTCCGGAATCGATGGCGAGCCGCCCCTGAAGCAGATTCCCGAGGCCTGGATCGCCACCGTTGTGTTCGGTTTCGATCAGGCTACCCTGCCGCCCGGGTTCGGCTACCTGATCCCCGAACGGGAGCAACGCTTCACCCTGGGTACCTTGTTCTCCTCCAACATGTTTCCCAACCGGGCTCCAGAAGGCCATATAGTGTTCGAGACATTGATCGGGGGCAGACGCCACCCCGAGCGTCTGCAACTTGACGATGAGACACTGGCAGCGCACGCCCTGGCCGATGTCAAGGAGCTGCTCGAGCTGCCGGACACCCCGCACTACACCCGGGTGCTCAGGCCCTCCGGCGGCATCCCCCAGCTGGAAAAAGATTACGGCCGCCTGTTGCAGTGGCGCAACGATATGGTCGGCAGGAATCACGGACTTTACGTCTGCGGCTTCGGCTGGGAAGGGATCGGCCTCAACGATATGATCAAGACGGCCTGCTCGGTGAGTGAAACGATTATTTCTCGGGCAGCGCAAACCCAGGAGCAGGCAGAGGCCAAAAAGATCTATTTCTGAGCGGGATCTGCGCCTTGCCTGGGGAACGGCTTTTACTTATCTGCTGAGCCATTTACAAAACGATCTTTTCGCCCAAACTCTGCGTTATGCTCAAAATTTTATCCTCGGAACATCAATCATATGCCTGTGGTAAAATTTCTCGCATGCCTTGATTTTGAACGACAATCTTAGTTTTGCAAAAGGCTCTGCCGTGTATGGATTAGAGTTGCTGCAGTTTTTCACTCAGCAGCTTTAGCTGTGAGGCCACCGAGGTGTCGCGCCTGTTCATGCTGGAGACCACCTTCACAGCATGCATGACGGTCGAGTGGTCGCGATTGAACACCTTACCGATTTCAGCAAGGGTCTCTTCGGTATATTTACGGCACAAATACATTGCCACCTGGCGTGGGAAGGCGATTGCCCGTTTGCGTGATCTCGAGCGCAGCTCGTTCAGACTGAGTTTGAACTGATCAGAGACAAGTTCTGTAATAGCAAGAGAGCTCAACTCGGGTGCAGAGCCGGTTAAGAACTTCACCACCTCTTCGACCAGTTTCTCATCCACTGTGTTGTTGTTGAGTGCTGCCCTGGCGCCGATGGCAATGATAGTTGACTCGATTCTGCGCACGTCGCCCTTCACGTGGTTGGCGAGATAATCAACGAATACCTGCGGAAGCTCTATATTCTGCTGCTCTGACTTTCGGTTGATTATCCGCCGACGGGTATCGAAATCCGGTTTTTGAATAGAGGTGACGAGTCCCGACGACATCCTGGAGACGAAATCGGTGTCAATTCCCTTCAGTTCCCGCGGGCTCGTATTGGCAGTCATTACCACCCGCTTACCCGACTTGATCAGGCAGTCGAGAACTTCATTGAGTTCCTCCTGGGTCTTGCTTTTGCCTGTCAGGCTCTGCATATCCTCGACCAGCAGAACATCGCACTTTTCCTGGTATTTGCGCTTGAACAGGTCCATCTTGTTGGTTTTGATGTTGTGGACCATTTCCGAGGCAAACTGCTGGGCGGTCAGGTAGTGAAGCCTGACCATGGGCTGCGTCTCGAGGAGTTGATGAGCAATGGCATGAGTCAAATGGGTTTTCCCCAGCCCCGTGCTGCTATTGATGTAGAGACAGGGACCAATGGAGTCATCGAGCAGTGACATCGAGCGGCAGGCGGACTGGGCCAGAATATTGGACTGCCCAACCATGAAATCAGCAAAGGTATAGCGCGGGTGAAGCGCGCGCACCACCGATCTGCCGGTCGGCAGTGAAGGCAGGCGCATCTGCACAGGCTGGTCAGAGACAGACGACGGAGCGCATTCTGTGAGCACGACTGTCTTGATCGAGGCGTCAAATTCTGCTACTTTCCTGCTGATCAACTCCAGATAGTTCTGTTTGACATAGGCGCCAAAATAGCGATCGGGACACGATAATACCAGCTTGGCATCATCCTTGTGATTCAGACCGAGAGGCTCGATCCAGAGACTGTAAACGGACTCCGACAGAACATCCTGTAATGCTGTTTTCGCTTTTTCCCAGACCATTTTCGCACAAACCAATACTGATTAACCGCTATTTCCGGCCATTTGGCCGGAAACGGATCTGAATTCATTGAAAGCAGGACTAATCGTAATCCTACAGATCACAAACACTCTAACAGGTACCGACTACAGAATTGCTTCTCTCCATGAAGACAATCAAGGAACAAGAATATGGTTGTTGATAGACCTTATTTCGAAACGAAGGTCAAAGACGGTTTATCAAGATTTTTCAAAAATGAAGACGTGTTACCAACAGTGCTCATAAAGACGCTGAGATACTGGGATGACAACTGATGAGGTCACCAAACTATGGTGGTGCGAGGTTTTGAAGCAGTCAGGGTTTTTCAACGCTATCCTAACATTTTAGAAATGCAAGGAACAGGTTTTCAACAATTTAACAAAAATATTAAACTCAAAATTTATAAAATTTATTAGAAATATATAAACATTACTTCATTTTTCTCTTTCTTTTATCAGCTTGTCTCCTGTTTGCGGGATATATAGCCAAAATGTATGGTTAAATTTTTTTAAATTTTTGTACTCAAGAGCAGACGAGCATCTTGCTTTCTCTGTCTTAATCCAGCTCTTCTAATGTTTATGAGTGATTCAGTCAAAACTGATATTTGATTTTGTTTTTAAAATTTTTGTACCTTGGGGGAGATAATCCTGATGTCCGGGCAAAGGTTATCACCTCCACAGTCTCGGCGCCGTTTTCCTTTAAAACCCGGCTGCACTCGGACACCGTAGCGCCAGTGGTGAACACGTCATCGATAAGGCATATTCTTCTGCCGCCGAGCTTTGCGCCTGGCCCAGCCTCTATTGAGCCGGCCAGATTCCTTCTTC
>JARFQM010000311.1 GCA_029287755.1 Desulfofustis sp.
GAATGGTCTCGTGGGCTCGGAGATGTGTATAAGAGACAGGGCAGAAGCATGGTTAAAATAAAAAACGTCGCTGAGGCTGCTGGTGTCTCAACAGCCACAGTATCAAGGGTGCTGTCGGATAAACCTCACGTGCGGCCGGAGGTGAAAAAACGTGTAATGGAGGTTGTGAGAAAACTCAATTATCAGCCGAACCGAGTCGCTCAGAGTCTTCGTTCCAGCACATCCAAGATTATCGCCTTGGTTGTTGCCGATATCGAAAATCCATTTTTTCAAAGAGTCAGCAGGGCCGTCGACGATTATGCCCTGGAAAAAGGCTACAATGTGATGCTTTGCAATACCGATGAAGACGTGGACAGAGAAAAGAGATGTCTCGAGCTTCTTCACGTTGAAAATATTGCCGGCATAATCCTGTCACCAACACGGCAAAGCATAGAGGACTTTGATACGATCTATACACCAAGCGTTCCCACTGTCATCATTGACAGGAATATAGAGAACTTCGCGGTAGATAACGTTCTCATCGATAATGTTTCTTCGACCCAACAAATCGTATCCCACCTTGTCGAACATGGCCATCGCCGCATAGCTGGTATCTTTGGAGAAAACAGCACGACCGGCCTCAGGAGGCGAGATGGTTTTCTGAAAGCACTCAAAGAGCATGACATCAAGCCCGCAAAAGATCTGCTAAAATTTGCTCCCCCAACAGAAGACGGGGGATACCTCACTGCCATGAAATTGCTGAAGACAGCCAAACGTCCTGATGCTTTGTTCACCAGCAACAATTTGCTTGCCATTGGGGCCCTCCTGGCAATTCAGGAGCATAAGCTGGAAGTTCCACAGGATATAGCTTTTGCAAGTTTTGACGACACCACCTGGACAAAGCTCGTCAAGCCTTCGATCACCGTAGTTCAGCAGCCCACCTATGAGATCGGACGAACCGCAACGGAACTCCTGATCAATAGGATAAACGACCCAAGCCGTTCCAACCGTGAGGTTGTCCTCAACACAAAACTCATCATTCGTCAGTCCTGCGGCTGCAGCGGTGGCGAGCAGGAATAGTGATCGTTATTGGATTGCTGTAAAGGTTAGCAAGGATTTTAAGCATTTTTCGACCATGAAGAAGAAGGCTCCGAGAAGACAAACATGTCTTGAAGCGAAAACCAGATGTATGAGTGCTGAAGATTTATCTCAGGCGTCAGAGGTTCATAGGCAGGCTTTTATTCGTCAGACTCGCTCTTACGACTGGCTGCAATGCACATTAAACGCGTTCCCCCGGATGTTGTGTTATGTAGCAACTCAAAATGAAACTGTTGCGGGCTATATAGTCTGGTCGCAAAAAAGCGGATTCAGGCCCGAAGCAGTCGTGGAACTGGAACAAATCGCTGTGCTGCCTTCACTCCAAGGACAAGGCATCGGTAAACTCCTTATTGAACAATCACTGCAGCAGGTAAGAGAACATCTGGATGATCAAGGATCAACGCTCAAGCACGTTATTGTCACCACACGAGCTGATAATTATGCCCAAACACTTTATAAACAAGTATTGGGGGCCGAAATTGAAGCGAGGATAACAAACCTCTATTCGGCCGATGAAGTACTTATGATCGCCAGAGATGTGTAATATCTCCTCTGAGTTATATGCGGCGCATATTTACTGAGTAAGTAATCTTGCTCTTATTTGGACATATGTTTTTCCCAAAACAGAAGAGCGTGTTCCAGCCACCCTGACGCATCTGTACCAACACCAAGTCCAAAACCATGACCTGAAGATTTATATTTGCGATACTCAACTTCTATGCCTGCGTTTCTCAAGTTCTCAACTCGTTTATCGACGATTGGGACACTGACGATTCTATCATCCTCACTTACCGTGATAAACGTAGGAGGATAGGTTCCGGAGAAGCTCGAATGGCCGGTATACGCAATGATCACCGCGCCCGGTTTGGGGATATCCCGGCCTCCCCAGCGTGCACTGCCATGTAGCGCAACATCACCCACCATTCTGGCACCAGCTGAGCTTCCCCATAAAGAGTAATCTTTGGTGCCCACTTCAAACATTGCAGCGTTCTGAAAAATATATGACAGAGCTGCGGCCAGGTCTTCGGAGGCCTTTGTCCCGCTTCCTGCCCGATATTTCAGGACAAACGCATTATATCCTTTGTTGCTCAACTCTAAAGCATGCGGAAAACCTTCATGCAGGGATCCCACATAGGCAAAGCCACCGCCCGGACACACTACGGCAAAAGGAGCTCCCGGGTCTCCTTTGAAGAAAAAGAGACCGGCAGATGCTTTACCGGGGTCCTGCTGTTTTTGCTGAGCAGAGTAAAAATTGAAAAATATGGTCCTGCCGTCGTTGACTTCGTCAATCATGTGGTTGAGAGCGCCCACGACTGTGCCGGGGTTCACATGGCTGTGATATGGCAAGAGCGAACCAACATCGGTCAGTAGCGTATTGTAGTAGTTTGTATTGTCATCCCAAGGCAGCAAATATTCACCAAAACCCTTGAAGGCCGGGTGCTTTACGATGTCCTTGACGGAGTCATAAATTGATATATGACCAGCAGCTTCAGTTGCGTATCCTTTTGCATTCAATGACTCATCAGCTTTGCCTTCAGACATGACAGAATCCGCCCCGCCCATGGTGAGTATCAGTAAGAATAGCAACACTTTTCTCACTGATATCGCACGTTCTCCAGGTTCTGGGTTCATAAAGGTTGAATTCGCTCTTTGATGATTGGAAAAACTCTATAATCTGAGCCTTTTGCAAAACTAAGATTTTCTTTCAAAATCAAACCATGCGAGAAATTTTACCACAGGCATATGATTGATATTCCGAGGATAAAATTTTGAGCATAACGCAGAGTTTAGGCGAAAAGAGCGTTTTGCAAATGGCTCATCTCTCAGCTATTCCAGCTCTCATATAATTTTAAAAGCACCCCATAGTGAGTGAGGGCTCGGTTATGATGGCGATAACGCGGACACAATGAATTCAGGATTTCGGGAAGAAACGTCGATGGCCTCTTCGAGGAGAGTGACATTGGCCTGGTAATCCACATCCATGTATGAAAGCCCATCCTTCTGCCTGGTGGTGCGCCCCCTGCTTTAAACGACAATCACTGTGTTCCGGTACTCCGGCATCTTACGGGTTGCCAGGTCTTTTCGCCTCCGCTAATCCCCAGGGAGCAAGTGATACCTGAAATCACAGACGTCTGCTCCCTGCATGATCGTCTTGGTCCGCACCAGTTTGAGTCTCGGATTAAGGCCTCTTGCGAATGGTTCATCACGACAGCATGAGAGCTCGACTCCAAATTCTTCAAGCCCTAATTCACTATATTTCTCGTAGTAAGGGCAACGGGTCACATTGAAGAAATAAGTTGTCGGGGTTTGTTCTAATACTTCCATTTCCCACACCTCGCCCGCACCCCAGGTGGCGACATCTTTTACCAGGATTTCAATCGGATTACCCCGCTCATCTGTGGCCATATCCCGGCCGCGCTCAAAGGCTTCCTTCTGATTGATGTCTCTCAATACTCCCAGTATCTCATTTTTTGCAAATATCTTCCCTAGCTCGCGTATCAGGGGCGCGATCGCCATAGCTTCAATGGCTCTTTTTTCCAGCCGGGTGATGTTGTTTTTCATTATTAAATGCGCTCAGGTGATAGGGATTCAAAGCCATTGCCACATAGTCTTCCATCATTTCGCCGGAGACCAGGGGGTGCTGAAATAGGCGGTTCTCACCTCAGCAGCTTTTGACTACGCCCACAGGATCTCCAGTACTTCGTCCAGTGAATCAAAATGGTTATAGAATAGCATGGGCTCGCTATCGAGCCTTCTGCAGATATCCGCAACCCTTGTCTTCTCAAAGCCTTTTCTGCTCAAGAGAAAATGCGCAGTTACCGGGACTGCACCGAGAGAATGTGCTCAACCTGCGCTGCTGCCAGCGGATATCTATACCGATAAGCGGGCCGTGCACCGTCGCATCGTAGGTAAACTTGTCATTTCCGCTGCCTGTTTCGTAGTCGGTTCCAAGGCCACGGTACCCAGCGACAATGGCGACATGTTTCCAGGGCTGACAAAGTGAACTCTGAAAAATTTAGGCCATCTCTTTTGAGATCCGGCGCAAGTTTCTATTCACTTTTCTGCCCCGATGGTAAGCAAAAATTTTCCGCCCAGGAGCAGCGTAGAGCAAAAAATCTAAACATCTAAATCATCAAGTTCAATTAGAAAATAAGTGTGGATTTCCGTGACAATTACTAAAAATAGGCAAAATAGATGCTTCACAACAGATGTGATGATAGTATTGTGGAGGTCTCTGATTAGATGTGGGCAAAGTGACAAGGAAATATCAGCTGCAAACAGCCGTGTGCAGATCCAAGCGCTTGTAGGAGTTAACTCATAATGGCACGTCCCGGCGAACTGAGCTTCGATCAGCCTGTAGAGGATACACTGGCGGTGAAGATGTCAGGTTCCTGGAAACTCCACAAAGACTTGCCATCTGTCGAAGCCGTCAGCCAGCAAATAGAAAAATCTCCCGCGGTCCAGAAGCTCCATATAGATGCCCGGGATGTGGATGAGTGGGATTCTGGCCTGCTCATCTTTCTGGGCCGTTCACTGGAGCTAGCCACCCGGCGAGACCTCGAGTTACAGACCATCGGGTTGCCCGAAGGAGCAACAAAACTGCTGCAGCTGGCAGTGGCCGTTCCCGAGAAAAAGGACGCCCGCAAGGCTTCCCCGGACAAGACCTTTCTCGTTCATCTGGGTGACGAGACGGTGGATTTTTTTCAAGGCTGTGGCGACCTGCTCGATTTCGTTGGTGACGCCACCATGGCCTTTGTCAAATTGCTCCGTGGAAAGGCCCAATACCGACGCTCTGATCTTGGTCTGGTACTTGAGTCCTGCAGTGGGCAGGCCCTTCCCATCGTGACTCTGATCAGTTTCCTGGTGGGGATAATCCTGGCCTTTGTCGGGTTGATACAACTCAAGTTTTTCGGGGCGGAAATCTTTATCGCTGATTTAGTCGGTATTGCCATGTTTCGGGTTATGGCGGCCATTATGACCGGGATTGTCATGGCCGGCCGCACCGGCGGGGCCTTTGCCGCCCAGCTCGGCACGATGCAGGTGAACCAGGAAATAGATGCCCTGAAAACTTTGGGTATATCCCCGATGGAATTTCTCGTCCTGCCCCGCATGCTCGGACTGACACTGATGATGCCCCTGCTGGCGCTCTATGCGAACGTGATGGGGGTGATCGGAGGGGCAGTGGTGGCCTTGGGCGAGCCCAACATCAGTCTCATCCAGTATTACCACCGCACCGTGACTGCCGTCAGCCTCTGGGACCTTGGAATCGGTCTCTTCAGCAGTGCTGTTTTCGGCATAATCGTAGCGCTTGCAGGCTGCATGCGAGGCATGCAGTGCGGCAGGAGCGCCTCGGCGGTGGGTGATGCCGCCACCGCAGCCGTGGTCACGGCCATCGTGGGAATTATCGTATCCACTGCTGTTATCACCCTTATTACCAGCATAATCGGGGTCTGATAGAAAATGCAGGTGCTCAGGCGACGTGGGGTGAGTGGCAGCTCAAAGAGTGGAGACGCGTGGAGAAGAAAGAAGAGATCCAGACCACAGAGAACAGCCTCATAGAGGATACCGGACCTATGGGCACGGCAATGGCTAAGGAACCTCATATCACCGTCGAAAATCTCACCATGGCCTATGGTGATTTCGTCCTGATGCGCGACCTGAGCTATACCATCGAGCGCGGGGATGTCTTCATTATCATGGGCGGCAGCGGCTGCGGCAAGAGCACTATGATGAAGGTGCTGATCGGTCTGAAAGAGCCAGCCAAAGGCAAGGTATTATACGCCGGCGAGGATTTCTGGGGAGCGGAGGCGGATACTCGAGACACCATTATCCGACGAGCCGGCGTCATGTACCAGAGCGGCGCCCTGTGGAGCTCAATGACCCTGGCCGAAAACATCGGCCTGCCGCTGGAAACCTATACCGATCTGAGCGCCCGCCAGATCCGCGAAGTTGTTCGTTTGAAGCTCGCCCTGGTGGGCCTGGCAGGTTTCGAGGACTTCTATCCATCAGAAATAAGCGGCGGCATGCAAAAGCGGGCCGGTATCGCCCGAGCCATGGCCATGGATCCGGAAATTCTCTTTTTCGACGAACCCTCGGCAGGACTTGATCCAGTGAGTGCGCGGCGCCTGGACGATCTAATTCTCGAACTGAGCGAAAGCCTCCACACGACCATGGTGGTGGTCACCCACGAGCTTGCCAGCATCTTCGCTATCGGCAACAATTCGGTGTTTTTGGATGCCTCACTACGGACCATGACCGCGACCGGTGATCCCAAGAAGCTGCTCGCCCAAACTCAGGACCCCACCCTGCGCCTCTTTTTGACCCGTGGGGAGAAAGATTAGGAGAGAAAGCAATGGCAAAAAAAATCAACAGGAAGATGATCGGCGGTTTTGTGGTCGTTGCGGTGGGCATTCTGGCAGCCAGTATTGCCATTTTTGGGTCGGGGGATATGTTCAGGGAGCGGATCGAGTTCGTGCTGTATTTCGACGATTCCATCAAAGGCTTGAATGTCGGCGCCCCAGTTCTTACCAAAGGGGTAAGGACAGGTGTGGTAAAGCAAATCGTGGTTCGCACGTTCTTGGATGATCTCCGTTCGACCGTCGCTGTCTTTATCGAGATCTACCCCGAATCATTTGATGTGGTCACCCCGTCCGACCAACACCTGGACCCTCTGGCCAGCCTGCCGGGGCTTATCGACAAGGGGCTGCGCGCGCAACTGGTGAGCCAGAGCATGGTCACAGGACAATTGTCCATCGAATTTGTCATGCGCTCTGATACGCCCGCAAACCTGAAGAACCTGGATGAGGGTATTCTGGAGATCCCCACCATCCCCTCCACCCTGTCGAGGCTGGAAAGACAGTTGCAGCAGATTGACATAGGGGAAATGTACGAGCGCCTGAGCTCGATTCTGGACAGTCTCGACAGCAGTTTAAAGAATCTTAACCTCGAAACCACCGGGAGCGAACTGAGTAGTCTTGTGGGGGATATCAGGCAGCTGGTGGACAATATGGACAGCGAGATGAAATCCCTGGCAGAGAATCTTAACGAGGCGGTCACGGACTCCCGGGGGGTGATCGTTGAGATGCGTGATGAAATAAAGCCGATTGCCGAAAAAACTAATGAAACACTGGTTGAAGTCGGCGCCATGGTCAGGACTGTAGGCGACAAAGTTGAGCCCCTGGCGCAGTCGCTGACCGACGCCCTGGAGGCGGCAACGGCGGCAAGTATGAGCGTGAACGACATTGTGGCTGAAACGTCCCCGACCCGCGCCAATCTGGACAGCGCTCTTGAACAGCTTGCTTCGGCGTCACGTTCTCTAAGGATACTGGCCGAGTACCTGGAACAGCATCCGGACGCCTTGCTCAAGGGTAAAGGCTATCAGAACTATTAGAGGAGGTTTTACATGATTCACCGGATCAAGCCAATCGCCGTTGTAATTATGGCCATCAGCATTCTGACCAGTGGTGGCTGCGCGACCACGCCTCCACCCACATTTTTCCAGCTGGAAGAGCCGGCAAACGTTCAGCTGAGCGGCATTGAGCGCGGTATAGCCGTCGGCGTTGGACCGTTAAATCTCCCCACCTATCTTGATCGCCCGCATATCGTCACACGCGCAACCGAGCACCGGCTCGAATTGTCGGAGTTCAACCGCTGGGCGGAACCGCTTAAAGAAAGCATGCTGCGGGTCCTTGCCGTCAATCTCTCCAATGAGCTTGAAACGACAAGGGTCTTTGTCTTCCCCCGACGCCGTCCGGTCGTGCCGATTGAATTCACGGTGGAAATCAATGTTGCCAGGTTTGATGGCAGATTGGGGGGTGAAGTTGTGCTGGTGGTGCGCTGGATCCTACTCGGCAAAGAAGAACAACTCATTTCCACCAAGGTGTCTATCATCAAGGAGCAAGCCGCGGGCGGCGACTATGATTCCTTAATTAAGGCTCAAAACAGGACGCTCAAAGAGCTGAGCAAGGAAATTGCCCAGGCCATTTCGTCAAGTATCGAAAAGTGAACATATTTTTTACTACAACATGATTTCTCATTTGCTGTCGAAATGGTCAGGCAGAACCATCATCCGGTTGGTTTTCTTCCGTTTCTGAATGGGTGATTTTAGCGCGGGTAAATTCTTTCAGCTTCTCTACCTGCCAGCTGTTAATTTTGTAGTAGACGTCGCTGTCACTGGTTTTCAGGACAAAGTGATCATCTGCTTTTACGAACTCGTAGTTGATGTCTCCGCCTTCATCTTCAGTGAGACTTAATTGCAGTTCCGGGCCCTCGGCGAACAGTTTCTTTACTTGATCCGGATCAAGTACCGACTGAACCGACAAATTGGCCAGGTGATCAACCAGGTAGTTGACCGCTTCAGTTGCCAACTCAGTAGATTCTTCTCCGTCGAGCACCCAGTCCTCCCCGCTTTTTTCAAGCTGCAGTGCACCGATCCGTAGTTTAACGATCTTGTCTCTGGTTCTTTTTACCGCATTCTTGTCGAACCAGTTGTCCACCTCCGGTTCAATCTCAAAGCCGCTTATTGGCAGAGCGTATACCTCCTGATCTCCTGCGAGGCGGGCGTAAATGTGGCGCACATCGGCAGAGGTCCCCAAGTACAGGTCAAGCTCAACCGCTTCACCCGCCAGGATTTCCAGGTGGTGCTCGAAATTGTCTTCAGCGGTCCTGAATCGACCAGCGGCTTCGTTACTGGTTGCCACGGCAAACCCTTTTCTCGCCGCCGCCCTGATAGGTATAGAAGACTTTCTTGATGGCCCTGGTAATGTCATACTCGGGATTACGCAATTCGACGTCCAGGGTTTGTTCATCTTGGGATTTGACTTCGATCAAATCGCGAAACCCAAGTGTTTCAAACTGGTCGCCATATTGAATGAGGATA
>JARFQM010000479.1 GCA_029287755.1 Desulfofustis sp.
CATCCTGAACAACAGAAAGCGTCGTTGACCAGATCTCTTCGGGGTCATGTTCAACCCATCCGTCCTGGGGAAAATACTGGGTAAATTCCAGCTGGGAACTGAAAACCGAACGCCCGCTGCTGTCAAAGAGGATGGAGCGAGTCGAGGTGGTGCCCTGGTCGATACTGAGAATATGTCTGCTCATGGCGAACCCTTATTTTAATAACCCTTCTGTCTATCTAGAAAAGTATTCCTCATATTTAGCCTGCGCGTGGTCTCCGAACAAATGTTCGCATACCTCATGGATCCCTTTCAGGTTTCTGAGGTCCTCAAAGGGGACAAGATACTCGAGTTTCGAACGTCTCTTGAGGTAGTCCTCCAGGGTAACCACCATTTCGTTTTCCCTTATGTAATCTATCTCGCAACGACGAATACCGGTACCCTCTATCAACGGCTCGGCCAGTTGAGGATCTCCTGCAATGGCTGCAAGCATCGGTATGGCGTGCTCCCCGTAGCGGCGCCATAACCTGTCGCTCAACATTTCACCGGTATCGCTGGCGATGCGGTGGTCCAGGCCGAGCTCATAGGCTTTCTTGTAGTAAGCGCTCTTCACCTGATTGCCCGGCTCACCGTACCACTGGCCGTCCACCTTGCCCAAGTGCACGCCCAGTTTTTCGACTTCTTCACAGATTTCTTCACCGACATTGAGACAATCGGTCAGCTTCCCGCCGAAGATGCTGATATGCTTTCTTTCTGCAATGGTTTCAACCACATGTTTGCGCGACATCTGCAGAAAATCGTCCTTTGATTTCTGCCCCTTTTTCAGCACCAAAGGACGCACACCGCAGCGCTCCGAGATGATATCGTCGGGGCCGAGAGGCTTATTCAAGTCAAGACGGGCATTGATATTGGACAGGACGAATTCCCGGTCCTCTTCGGTTACCTCGGTTTCGGGGTCTTCCACCGGGGTGTCGGTGGTGCCGATACAGGTGCGGTTGGCCATGGGGATGGCAAAAAACAAGCGCCCGTCATCGGCGAAAAACGCCAGCACCCGTTTCTGCCGGGCAAGGCGAGGAACAATAAGATGGATACCCTTGGAAAAGATATGTTGATACTCGGTTGCCACACCAGCCAGGCCGTTGAGCCTGTCCACGAACGCTCCGGCGGCGTTAATTATCGTATGGGCGCGGATTTCGAACTGCTCACCGCTGATCTTGTCTCGGGCAACGGCGAGCCAGTTTTTGTGCGAATCGTATTCGCCCTTGACATACTCCACATAGTTCGCCGCAACACACCCCCTGGTCATCGCGCTGCGCACAAAATTGAAGACGAAACGGGCGTCGTTGTCCTGCAGATAGGCATCGGAGTATTCGACCCCGCCCCGGCTGTCACTCACGTTGACGAGCGGCTCGGCGTTCTTTATCCGGGAAGTGGAAAACAGCGCTGGCGTCCGTGTCTGCCCCCGACCGAAAAGCCAGTAGATCCAGGTGCCGATGAACATGAGCCAGGCCGGAATACGGGATTTTTTCGACAGGGTGCTTAAAAAGCGGATTTCGGTGACTGTGGAGGGAAAGCTGCGCAGCAATTCATTTCTTGATTTACACAAATTGTTTACCAGGCCGAATTCATAGCTCTCCATGTATTTAATCCCGCCCCAGATCAGGTTGGAGCTGTACTGGCTGGTAAAGCCGGCGAAATCACGCGAATCGATGAGCGCCACCCTGGCGCCCCGGGCAGCAAGTGCAGCCGCGCACACGGCGCCGTTCATGCCGCCGCCGATAATCAGGACATCGAAGGAATCGGTTTGTAATTTCTGAATGTTTTGGTTTCTCAATTTCATATCAAATTATCCGGACACGAGGGCCAGATCGTTCTCTTTAGTGGGAGAGTTTAGTTCTTTGCTGCCCCTTCATGAGCCGCCGGAACAGGTCGAGTGCCCGGATTGCTTCTGCTGGTGCTAGACATACCTGAACACAAAGACGAACCAGATAATGGTTATGATCAGCCCTCCCCACAGAGGGGCCCCGTAGAAGGCCAGCCAGCCCATATTGATGAATCCGGTTCCCAGCCAGGATATAAACAGACGATCGCCGCGGGTGGTATCCAGCCCCAGCACTCCCCGCCGCGGATTGCCGCCCGGACTGAAGTGTTCCCATATGCCCATGGTCACTATGGACAAGACAACGACAATGAAAAATGCGGCTGTCGGCCACGTCCATGCCATCCAGGATAAACCCATAATCTATCCTCCTCGACTAAACTCGTCCGAGGGCAAAACCCTTGGCGATGTAATTGCGTACAAAATAGATGACGATCGCACCGGGCACAATGGTCAGCGAACCGGCAGCAGCCAGGAGGCCCAGTTCGTAACCGGAACTGCTCGCCGTGCGCGTCATGGTGGCAGCGATCGGTTTGGCTTCAACCGAAGTCAGGGTTTTGGCCAGCAGCAGTTCCACCCACGAGTACATGAAGCAGAAGAACATGGTCACCCCGATGCCGGCCGCAATGGTGGGTATGAAAATACGAATGAAAAACCGCCAGAACGAATACCCGTCCAGGAATGCCGTCTCATCCAGTTCCTTCGGCACGCCGGACATGAACCCCTCGAGAATCCAGACGGCCAGCGGGATATTGAACAGGCAGTGGGCAAGGGCCACGGCTATATGTGTATCGAACAGGTTAATGGCCGAGTATAATTGGAAAAACGGCAGCGCAAATACCGCCGGGGGGGCCATACGGTTGGTGAGCAGCCAGAAGAACAGGTGCTTGTCACCCAGGAAACGATAGCGGGAAAAGGCATAGGCTGCCGGCAATGCCACGGTGACCGAGAGCAGGGTGTTGATCACCACGTAGATGATCGAATTGATGTAGCCGTTATACCAGGTCGGATCGGTGAAGATAACCTTGTAATTCGCCAGGGTAAATTCCTGGGGGAAAAAGGAGAAACCGCCGAGGATCTCGTTGGTCGTCTTGAAGGACATGGAGAGCAGTCCGTAGATCGGCAGCATCAAAAACAGGATATAGAGCGTGGGTACCAGCCACTTGTTTGAACGGATCATCTCACTGCTCCTCGTTACGCATCATAATGGTGTAGAACGCCCAGCAGATCAGTAAAACCATGAGAAAATAGATCAGCGACATGGCCGCCGCCGGGCCCAGATCAAACTGACCGAGGGCGATTTTGACCAGGTCGATGGACAGAAAGGTCGTGGTGTTGCCTGGTCCGCCGCCGGTGAGAACGAACGGTTCGGTATAGATCATGAAACTGTCCATAAAGCGCAGCAGAATGGCAATGGTCAGGACGCGTTTCATTTTCGGCAGCTGAATATAGCGAAAAATTGCCCAGCGGCTGGCACCGTCTATGTGCGCCGCCTGGTAATAATCATCGGAGATGGAGCTCAGCCCCGCATAACAGAGCAGGACGATGAGCGAAGTCCAGTGCCAGACATCCATGACCACCGTGGTCAGCCAGGCAGAAACCGGCTGATTGGTGAAATTGTAGTCGATTCCCATTGAGTTCAGGGTATAGCCGAGCAGACCGATTTCAGGCAGCGCGAAGATATTCCACATGGCGCCGACCACGTTCCAGGGAATCAGCAGGGGCAGGGCCATCAAAACCAGGCAGACGGAGACCCAGGGGCCTTTGCGCGGCATGGTCAGGGCAACGCCGATACCCAGCGGCACCTCGATGGCCAGGATCATGCCGGTGAACACAAGCTGGCGGATCAAAGAGGCGTGAAAACGGGGTGAGCGCAGCACCTGCTCGAACCAGGTCGTGCCTTCCCAGAAAAAGACGTTGTCGCCAAAGGTTTCCTGAAAGGCGTAATTGACCACCGTCATCAGCGGGATGAACGCATTGAAGGCCACCAGGATCAGGACCGGCACCACCAGCCACCAGGCCCTGTTGTTTTGGGTTTTATTCATTGACCGCCTCCTCGACCACCCAGTCGTCGCAATACACTTTGGTGTGGCCCGGATCGAATTGAATCCTCGGATTCTCTGAGGGAATGAGCTGATCTTCTCTCATCACCATTTTGATAATCTCGGATTCGTGCGCCAGGGTAAGCACCTGGTAGCGCCCCAGATCCTCAACCTTTTCTATGGTTACCGGGATGCCGTCAGCGGCGAATTCGACGAATTCCGGCCGGATGCCGACTTCGAGCTTGCCGCTCAGCTCATCCTTGATACGGCTTTGCACAGGCAGCGGGGTGGTGCCGAACACCGGCTGGCCGTCATCGATGGTGCAGGGCAGGACGTTCATTCCCGGAGAGCCGATGAAATACCCCACAAAGGTATGCCGGGGACGGTTGAACAACTCGACCGGGGTGCCCACCTGGACCACGGTGCCTTCATACATGACCACCACCTTTTCAGCAAAGGTCAGGGCCTCAACCTGGTCATGGGTGACATAGATCATGGTCATCCCCACCTGCTGATGCAGTTCCTTCAGCTTGGATCGGAGCTGCCACTTCAGATGCGGGTCGATCACCGTCAGGGGCTCATCGAAGAGGATGGCGTTGACGTCGGAACGGACCAGGCCCCGACCGAGGGAGATTTTCTGCTTGCCGTCCGCCGTCAGACCGGAGGCCCGCTTCTTCAGGTTGGCCTTGAGATCGAGCATCTCTGCGATCTGCTCAACGCGGTCTCTCACCAGTTTCTCATCCATCCCCCGATTGCGCAGCGGAAAGGCCAGGTTGTCGTACACTGTCATGGTGTCGTACACCACCGGGAACTGAAATACCTGGGCTATCTGCCGTTCCGAGGTGGGAAGCTGGGTCACTTCTTTGCCGTCGAAGAGTATTTCGCCCTCTGAAGGCGTCAACAATCCGGAGATAATATTGAGCAGCGTGGTCTTGCCGCAGCCCGACGGTCCCAGCAGGGCATAGGCGCCGCCGTCTTCCCATACCAGGTTGATTTCATTCAGCGCGTACACCGGCTGTTGTCCCTTGGGGGGCGGATACGCGTGCCGTACATCCCTGAATCTGATTCGTGCCATAGTGCACCCTGTCCGGTCTAAAGATCAATCAATTGTTCATCGGCGCCAAAGTACATGCAGTGAGCGGCATCAAAATAGATGCGAATTTTTTCACCGTATACGAAGGAATGTATCCCCTGGGTCTGACTGACCCAGACGTTGCCGTTTACGCTGATGCGGATAATCGATTCAGAACCGCTGATTTCAGCGATCTGCACCGTGCCGTTCACTTCGACTTCCTGCTTGTCGAGCACCAGGTGATGGGGGCGCAGGGCAATCTTGTACTGGCCGTCGGGAAGGGCCGCTAATTTTTCAGGAACCTTCCAGGACGCGACCTTGCCCAGGACAGCCTGCCCTCCCTGTTTACTGATGACAGCCGTATTGATCGGCGGGTCTGAGAACACCTCCGCGCTTTCCAGAGTGGCGGGCTGGCGATAGATCGAGGCGGTCTTGCCAAACTGAACCACCCGGCCTTCTTTTAGGGTGGCCGTATGACCGCCCAGCATCAGGGCTTCAAGCGGCTCGGTAGTGGCATACACCACGGTGGCACCGGTATCAGCGAACAGCTTCGGCAGTTCGTCACGGAGTTCTTCGCGCAGCTTGTAGTCGAGGTTGGCCAGGGGTTCATCGAGCAGGACAAGCTCCGCTCCTTTCACCAGAGCCCGCGCCAGGGCTGTGCGCTGCTGCTGCCCGCCGGAGAGTTCCCTGGGAAGTCGGTTGAGCATCGGGGTCAGCTTGAGAAGTTCGGCAAAGCGGTGGACTCGTTCATCGATTTCCTGCTTGCCCAGCTTTGACACTTTAAGGGGCGAGGCGATATTTTCGTAGACGCTGAAACTGGGATAGTTGATAAAGGACTGATACACCATCGCCACACTGCGCTTCTGCACGGCAAATCCGGTGACGTTGGTGCCATTGGTCCAGATTTCCCCGGTGGTGGGTTTCTCAAGCCCGGCCATCAGCCGCATCAGGGTCGTTTTACCGCTCAGCGTGGTGCCGAGCAGTATGTTGAAGCCCCCCGGTTTCAGAGTGAGTGACGTTTCATAGATATGCGGCTCTGCGCCTACCCGGAACGTTACGTTTCTCAGTTCAATAGACATGTGTTGTCCCAGCCCTTATCTAAGCCCCAGATTTTGCTATTCTTACATCAACGTTATGCTGCCGGCATAACTCGAAAAAATCGGTTGAAATTCCGTTATCGGTGACCAGTATGTCAATGTCGCTGAGCGTGCCCACCTTGACCGGGGCCGAGCGCTCCAGTTTCATCGAATCGGTTACCAGAATGACCGAACGAGCCTGTCGGATGATGGCCTGGGTCACCCGCACCTCACGCAGGTCATAATCCAGTATTTCTCCTGATTCATCCAACGCAGAGCAGCCGATAACCGCATAATCGGGTTTAAACCGGTTGATAAATTCCTCGGTGGCCGGACCAACGATGCCGCCGTCTGATTGACGTATCATGCCACCTGCAATCATTACCTCTATATTGCGCAGAGGCCAGAGGATGCTGGCCACGTTTATGTTGTTGGTGATCACCAGAATGGAACTGTGCCCGGTCAAAAACTCTGCTACCCGCTCGGTGGTGGTGCCCAGGTTTATATAGAGCGAAGAGTTATTCGAGATGATTCCGGCGGTGATTCTGGCGATTTCGGTTTTCTCATCGGCCATCAGGGTCTTTCTGGCACCGTAGCCGAGGTTCTCGACGGTGTTTTTGATGACCGCGCCGCCCCGGACCCGCTGCACGAGCTCTAGGTCGTACAATTGATTCAGATCGCGGCGGATAGTCTGGGGAGTGACCTGCAAATGTTCTGCCAGCTGATCCACATGCACGGACCCCTGCTCACGGATATACTCCATGATCACGCGCTGTCGCGCGCTTATCTCTGGCTGCATGATATGAGGTGGCTCGATGATTTAATGGTGATGCCGATCGGGGCCCGCCAGGCGGCAGGCCCCGATCGGCGTGCTCTAGGGTAATGCCGGGGGATTTACTTCATCCAGCGTTTTACCAGTTCATCGTAGTTGACCGTTTCTCCCTGGGGTTTCTCATTGTCCAGTTTGGCCTTGGGAGAACCCGGCTTGCTCAGCCATTCGGCAGGATCCATCTTCTCGTTTAAGCGCGGACCGCAGCCACCGTAAGTGTTGGCTTTTTCGTCCGCAGCCTGCATGCGAGCCATGACCAGATCCATTTCCTCGGCCAGACGATCCATGGCCTGCTGCGGAGTGAACGCACCGGAGTTTACGTCACCGATCTGCTGCCACCAGATCTGTGCCAGCTTCGGATAGTCCGGCACGTTTACGCCGGTGGGCGACCACATGACCCGGTCGGGCGAGCGGTAGAATTCAACCAGACCGCCGAGCTTCGGCGCCCGCTCGGAAAAGCTTTCATGATTTACCGAGCTCTCCCGGATAAAGGTCAGTCCAACATGACTTTTCTTCACGTCCACGGTCTTGGAAACCACGAACTGGGAATAGAGCCAGGCGGCCTTGCGGCGATCAACCGGGGTCGACTTGAACAGGGTCCAGGAACCGGCGTCCTGATAGCCCAGTTTCTGACCGTCTTCCCAATAAGGACCGTGGGGCGAAGGCGCCATGCGCCACAAGGGCATGCCGTTGTCATCAACCGTGTTGTTGCCTTCCGACTTGGGTGCCACCATGGAGGCGGTGAAGGCGGTATACCAGAAGATCTGCTGGGCAACATTGCCTTGAGAAAGGGCCGGCAGGGACTGATAGAAGTCATAGCTGGCCGCTCCTGGAGGCGCATATTTGCGCAGCCACTCGTCCCACTTGCGGATCGCATATACTGCAGCGGGGCCGTTGGCGGCGCCGCCGCGTTCCACCGAGGCGCCAACGGGATTACAGCTGCCCTCTTCCATGCGAATGCCCCACTCGTCCACAGGAACACCGTTTGGCAGTCCTTTGCTGCCGGCGCCCGCCATGGAAAGCCAGGCGTCCGTCATTCGCCAACCGAGATCAGGCGCACGCTTTCCATAATCCATGTGCCCGTAAACTTTGACGCCGTCAATTTCCTTTACATCATCGGTAAAAAATTCGGCGATATCCTCATAGGCGGACCAGTTAACCGGCACACCCAGTTCATAACCGTATTTCGCTTTGAATTTTTCCTTCAGATCAGGACGATCAAACCAGTCTTTGCGGAACCAGTAGAGGTTGGCGAACTGTTGATCGGGAAGTTGGTACAGTTTTCCGTCAGGACCTGTGGTAAAGGACTTGCCAATGAAATCGTCAACATCCAGCATGGGATTGGTTACATCCTTTCCTTCTCCGGCCATCCAGTCGGTCAGATTGACCGCCAGCTGCAGGCGTGAATGGGTGCCGATCAAATCGGAATCATTGATATAGGCATCGTAGAGATTTCGCTTGGTCTGCATCTGAGTCTGCACCGCCTGGACAACCTCACCCTCACCGAGCAACTGGTGATTGACTTTGATCCCGGTGATCTCCTCAAATGCTTTGGTCAGGGTTTTTGATTCGTACTCATGGGTGGGAATCGTTTCGGACAACACATTGATTTCCATTCCCTGGAAAGGCTTGGCCGCATTGATGAACCATTCCATTTCCTTCATCTGCTCTTCTTTTGACAGTGTTGAAGGCTGGAACTCCTCATCAATCCATTTCTTGGCCTCATCGACACCGGCGTACACGCTTGAAACGCTGAACGCCGTTACAGCTGTAAACAACGCAATCTTTCGTAACATAAAGATAACCTCCTAAGCTGTGTTTAATGGATTCGTACTGACCTGTGTTTGATGACCTCCTTAAGCTGTGTTTAACGGATTTGTAATGACCTGCACCAAGAAAACACAATTCTTTTCGCAAGATCAACAATTTTTTTCGCTTATTGACCGCTAAGCGATCTAAATATTCGATAATTACAACATAATCTGTAGCAATTTTCGTTTTTCCGCTGTGCAATTTATAGGTCAGTACCAGGAAAGAGCGAGCGGATAGATGTTAGAGAAGATAATTATCTTCTCATGATGGACCAGTATAATTTTACCTGGCGACGAAATTTTTTCCCGCCTGAGCTCATCGAAGATCTACCCATATTTTGGTGATTTTATCCAGCCAGAAACCCGGGAGCTTCTCCCGGCGCAAATGGATCGCCTTATCAGGGGTATCAAGGAGTTAGGCAGAAGGCCGCTGCTCTGTATGTCGGAAAAGCCGGGCCCGAATGAAATTCTTACCTCGGCTGATAGGGTCTTAGAGGGTGTGAAGACAGATAGAAACAGGAACGGTTGGACTTGAAAAGGACAGGTTGAGATAGTAAAACTGAATCACTCACCCCACCAAGCACCCTGTGCTTGAGAGCTCAAGAGAAGGATAATTATGCGCTACAGAACGATGCCGAAAAATGGAGATGAGCTGTCAGTGCTGGGATTCGGCTGTATGCGTTTTCCCATGCTGGAAGATGGCGCTATCCACGTGGAAAAAGCGATCGAACAGGTCCGGCATGCCATAGACAACGGCGTCAACTATCTAGATACTGCCTGGCCCTATCACGGCGGTGCGAGTGAGACAATAGTCGGCTCCGCACTCCAGGGCGGTTACCGCGACCGGGTGAACATTGCCACCAAGCTGCCGACCTGGCTGATCGGCAGCCGCGAAGACATGGATTCCTACCTCGACAAGCAGCTGGAAAAACTGCAGACCGAGCGGATCGACTACTATCTCCTCCACGCTTTGAACGGCCGCACCTGGGATAAGCTCGCCACTCTGGGCGTCGCCGAGTTCCTCGACGCTGCCGTCGCGGATGGCCGCATCGTCAACACCGGATTTTCCTTTCACGGCGTGCTGGAGGATTTTAAGCGGATCGTCGACAGCTACCCGTGGGTATCCTGTCAGATCCAGTACAACTATCTCGACCAGGAATATCAGGCCGGCACCGAAGGGCTGCAGTACGCCGCCGAGAGGAATCTGGGCATCGTTATCATGGAACCGCTGAGAGGCGGGAACCTGGGCCAGCCGGAACCGCCTCCGGCCATCGGCGCCATCTGGGACCGGGCCGAGACCGAACGGACGCCGGTGGAGTGGGCGCTGCGCTGGATCTGGAATCATCCCGAGGTCACCCTGGTCCTCTCGGGTATGAATGAGGATGCTCATATCGAAGAAAATCTTCGCATCGCCGACCAGGCGGCAGCGGATTCTCTGACCCCGGAGGAATGCGAGCTGGTTGATCAGGCCGCGGCCGCCTACAAAAGGCTGATGAAAGTGGACTGCACCGGCTGTGGCTATTGTCTGCCCTGCCCCGAAGCAGTGATGATTCCCGCAATTTTCGAGGTGTACAACAAGATGCATCTATTCGGCCGCAAAAAAGAAGCCAAGTTCATCTATGCGGTTCGCATGTGCGGCGTCATATCTGGCGCCAAACCTGGCTTCGCCTCCGAATGTGTGCAGTGCGGAGAGTGTCTTGAGAAATGCCCGCAGTCGATCCCCATTCCCGACATCCTCGAAGATGTCGTTGTCGAACTCGAAGGTCCGGGCATGGATGACCGTGTCGCCTCCATACACAAGATGTTCAAGGCATAACAGCGCTGAGCGGCGGCAGACTGACAAAGCAGGACGACTGCTGTGGTTGAAACAGTGGCAGAAAGGCTGAATTTTCTGTCGACTTATGGGTACCATTTTACTATATGGTACCATGCAGTTTAACCTTAGTTACTCACCAATCTTTTCACTCGCAACAATTGGACGGAGGACCCTGTGAAACGTGATTTTCTGCACGTCACCGATTTCAGCACGGATGAAATATTAGAGACGTTTGCTCTAGCCAGGGAAGTAAAAGAGAAATTCAGAAGAAGGGAGCATTACCAGCCGTTTGCAGGTCAGACCATGGCGATGATTTTCGCCAAGCCTTCGGCGCGAACCAGGATCTCGTTCGAAACCGGCTTTTTCCGCCTGGGAGGCCATGCCCTCTACCTGGGTCCGCAGGATATCTCGCTGGGTACCCGCGAGGCGGTCAAGGATATCGCCCGGGTCATCGCCCGCTACAACGACGTGATCATGGCCAGGGTATTCGCCCATGACCACGTCCTGAAGCTGGCCCACTACGCGTCCGTCCCGGTGGTAAACGGTCTTACCGATTACAACCATCCCTGCCAGATCATGGCCGATATGTTCACCATTCTCGAACACAGAGGGCACCTTGATGGCCTTAAAGTTGTCTATGTGGGTGACGGCAACAATATTGTCCATTCCTGGCTGCGCATGGCCCAGCGGTTGCCGATCCATTTCGTCTGCGCCTGTCCGGAACGCTACCAGCCAGATGCAGAAACCGTCGCTCTCGCCAGGGAAGCGGGCTTTTCTGCAATCGAGATCAGCCACGATCCCGTGACCGCGGTCAAGGGCGCTGATATCGTCTACACCGACGTCTGGGCATCGATGGGCCAGGAGGAAGAGGCCCGCGAGCGCAGAGCGCAATTCGCCGGCTACCAGATCAACGCCGAGCTGCTGGGCGAGGCG
>JARFQM010000057.1 GCA_029287755.1 Desulfofustis sp.
GTCTCAAACTGCTCGTGAACAGACCCAGCGCCGCTCTGCTGGGCCTCAATCTTGACGGATCATTGCCAGCCAACGCCGAACTGATCGACTAGCCGATGAATTCACCGCACTCCTTCACCAGTGTCAGCAGACGATTGAGCTCAGCTTTCGTGGGAGTGGTGACCACAGTGCTGCTGATTTTCGGTGTGCTGGCGGTTATCGTCGACAACGCCAAGATCAGCCAGGAACTTGAAACCAGACTCGACACCGCCCTGAAGCTTTCCACCGTCAGCCTGCCGACCCCGCTCTGGAATCTCGACAGCACCGTGGTGGACGACTTCATCGGCGCACTGTTTCTCGACAGCGCCATCGTCCATGCGGAAGTGGTCTGGGGGGAACAGCTCATCGCCAGGCATAGTGCCGAGCTCTACAAAGACGAAGAGGAGCCCGATTTCACCGACACCGACAGATTCATGGACAAAAGCAGCGCCATACTCTTCGAGGGCAACAAAGTAGGGACAATCAGGCTGGTCATGTCGCGCGAGAGCGTCAAGCAGGAGCTGATGATGACCATGGTCAAGATCATTGCGCTGATCATCTGTATCATCGGGGCGATCTTCTACACCTCGCTGCTGATCACCAGGAAGTACATCGCCCAGCCGCTCTCCAGTCTCAGTGAATCGGCCTCTTCGATTGCCCGCGGTAATCTGGATACGCCGGTGGACAAGACACGCGACGACGAGATCGGTGAGCTGGCGCTGCACCTGGATCAGATGCGCAGTTCAATCAAAGATCTGTTCTCCGAGGTGCATGCCAGCAAAGAACAGATCGAAGAGTACAGCAGGACGCTCGAGCAGAAGGTCGAAGACCGCACCAGGGAACTGGCCCAATCGGTCGAGGAACTGGAAGCGCTCGGCGAGGTCAGCCAGGTGGTCGGTTCCTCGCTTGATCTCGACCGGGTCCTGGGCTCCATCGTGCGCCACGCGGTGCTCTTTTCCGAGGCCGATGGCGGAACCGTCTTCACCTTCGAGAAAGATCAGCAGAAGTTCTTACTCAAGACCAGTTATGGCGTCACCCCAAGCTTTGAAGAGGAACTGCGCCATTCACGAATCACTCCAGGGGACAACTCTGCCCTCGGGCAGGCTTCTTTCAAGAGCGAGCCGGTTCAGATTGCGGATCTGGACAAACTGCCGGACTATCCCCTGGCCTGCGTCCGCCAGGAGGGCTACCACGCCCTGCTGGCGGTTCCCCTGATTGACGAAGAACAGCTGGTGGGCGGTCTGGTGGTGCTGCGCAAAGAGGCGGGCACCTTCGCGGAACGCGGGGTCAATCTGCTGCACACTTTCGCCGTCCAGTCGATTCTCGCCATACGCAACGCCAGGCTGTTTGAGGAAATCGAGGAGAAAGGGCGGCAGCTGGCCCGGGCCGATAAACACAAATCGGAATTTCTGGCCAACATGAGCCATGAGCTCAGAACACCGCTCAACGCGATTCTGGGGTATACCGAGCTGATTATCGACCAGATCTACGGTGAAGTGCCGGAGAAGATAGTCGAGGTGCTCAGTCGGCTGGAAAAAAACGGCCGCCACCTGCTGAGTCTGATCAATGACGTACTCGATCTTTCCAAGATCGAGGCCGGCCGCTTCACCCTGAGTTTCGGCGACTATTCGCTGATCGATCTGATCCAGACCGTCCTTGCCTCGGTTGAGTCGCTGGCGGCCGACAAGAACTTGGCACTGACGACCAATCTGCCGGAAAAACTGCCGATCGGCAGAGGCGACGACCAGAGACTGGCCCAGGTGCTCCTTAACCTGGTGGGCAACGCCATAAAGTTCACTGAACAGGGCGAGATAACCATCGAGGCCAGCGTTGAAGATGATCGTTTCATCGTCTCCGTCAGCGATACCGGGCCGGGCATCTCGGAGGAGAATCTGGCCACGGTGTTCACGGAATTTCATCAGCTTGACGGCTCATGCACCAAGCAGAAAGGCGGTACCGGGCTGGGCTTGTCGATCGCCAAGAAAATTATCGAGATGCATGGCGGCAGAATCTGGGTCAATTCAGCCCCCGATTCAGGCTCCACCTTCGCCTTCTCGATTCCAGTGCGGATGGAAAACGGTTAGAGGGTAGCCATGTCACACACAATACTTGTGGTGGAAGATCAGGAGGACAACCGGCGCATTCTCAGAGATCTTTTGACCAGCAAAGGCTATGAGATCATCGAAGCGACCGATGGGCTGGCCGGGGTCGAAGCGGCTAAACGCGAGAGAGTTGATCTCATCCTGATGGACATTCAGCTGCCCACCATCGATGGTTATGAAGCCACCAGGAGAATAAAAGCAGACCCCGAAACGGCCGACGTGACGATAATCGCGGTGACCTCCTATGCCTTGAGCGGGGACAAACAGAAAGCGCTGGAGGCCGGCTGCGATGACTATGTGGCCAAACCTTACAGTCCCAGGGAGCTGCTGGCCATGATCGAGCAGTATCTGGGCTGATAGCGGGAGAGGAAGCGATGCGGGATACGCCTCTGGTTCTGATAGTTGAAGACACCCCCGCAAGTCTCGAGATCATGCAGCTGCGTCTCGAGGCCAGCGGCTACGAAGTGATTACCGCGACCGACGGGGAGGCCGGGCTCGAGGCCGCTCAGACCTCGCTGCCCGATCTGATCCTGCTCGATATTATGATGCCCAGGATGGACGGGCTGGAGGTCTGCAGAAGGCTCAAGGGCAACGAGCAGCTGCCCTTCATGCCGATCATCATGGTCACCGCCAAAACCGATACCAAGGATGTGATCGCCGGGCTCGAAGCCGGGGGGGACGAATATCTCACCAAACCGGTTGACCATGGTTCTCTGGTCGCCCGGGTCAAATCGATGCTCAGAATCAAGCAACTGCACGATACCGTGCTGGAACAATCGATCCAACTGGAAAATCAGCTGAAAACCGCCTCCAAGATCCAGACGCTGTTCTGGCCCGACTTGCCGGAACCGACCGGCGGCCTTCACAGTTGGGCAGTCTCCCAGCCCGCGGGTTATGTCGGCGGCGACTTCTATGATGCCATTATCCTGCCGGATGACAGCGTGCTTGCCTATGTTGCCGATGTCTCGGGTAAAGGGGTGCCGGCGGCCCTGATCATGGCCGCCGTCTCCACGAAAGTACGGGCCGAGGCGTCACTGCGGCAGGACCTCAACCTCATTCTGCAGGCGGTCAACAGGGCCACCTACGAGCTTGCTTCAGCAGAGGGTTATTTCACCACCATGCTGCTGCTCAAATACTGGCCTGCAACAAGGAAAATAGAGATGGTCAGGGCAGGGCACCTGCACCCCCTGCTGGTTTCTGCTTCGCACGTAAGGGAACTCTCTCACCTCAAGGGAGTCTCTCTTGGAGTACTGGATGAGGTGGAATATGAAATTTCCGAGCTGGTGCTGAACCCGGGTGAATCGTTGCTGCTGTTCTCGGACGGCGTCACCGAGGCCGAGAATGTGAGGGTTGAACAATTTGGCTGCCAGCGGCTGATGGATCATCTATCGGCCGGCAGTTCTTTGCCCCGAGGTCAGGGTGTACTTGAAGCGGTCCAGGCATGGCGCGGTAAAGCGGTGGCCAACGATGATCTGACGATTTTCGAAGTCTGGTGTGAGCCCGGGTAGCACACGGAAGCGCGTACGGACAGGACTCGCGGAATTGCTCAATCAATAATGTAATCCCTCTGCAGCAGGATGTCTTCGACGTAGTCGCTGCTGCCAGGTTCCAGATACGCCTTGCTGACAATAAAAAGATTCTGAGCAAAACTCTTCGAGAGTTCGGTGTGCCCCCTGGGCCGAGACAGGAACTGCCCCGGTT
>JARFQM010000082.1 GCA_029287755.1 Desulfofustis sp.
CTCTGGCCACCCTGGTGGTCAACAAACTGCGAGGCACCCTGAAAGTCTGCGCGGTCAAGGCTCCCGGATTCGGTGATCGACGCAAGGCCATGCTGGAAGATATCGCCGTGCTCACCGGTGGCCAGGTGATCTCCGAGGACCTGGGCATTAAGCTCGAGAACGTGACCCTTAACGATCTGGGTTCTGCCAGGACGATTCAGATTGACAAGGATGACACCACCATCATTGATGGTGCTGGCTCCAGGGAAGATATCGAAGGGAGAGTCAAGCAGCTCCGCACCCAGATCGAGGATACCACTTCTGATTATGATCGGGAGAAACTGCAAGAACGTTTGGCCAAGCTGGTTGGTGGAGTTGCGGTAATAAAAGTGGGTGCCGCCACTGAGACCGAAATGAAGGAAAGAAAGGCTCGGGTTGAGGATGCCTTGAATGCCACCCGGGCAGCGGTTGAAGAGGGTATTGTGCCTGGTGGCGGCGTGGCCCTGCTGCGCAGCATCTCCACCCTTGAGAGTATGAATCTGGACGGCGAGGAGAGGTTCGGCGTCAATATTGACAAGCGAGCTCGGGAGGAGCCACTGCGGATAATCGCCAACAATGCAGGACATGAGGGTTCAGTTGTTTTTCAGCGTGTAAAGAGTGAGTCCGATTCATTGGGATTCAATGCTGAGACTGAGATTTATGAAGACCTAATGAAAGCGGGGATCACAGACCCCACCAAGGTGGTGCGACTGGCCCTGCAGAATGCTGGGAGCGTTGCCGGGCTGCTGCTTACCACCGATGTTGTGGTTGCAGAAAAACCGAAAGAAAAGAAGAACGCAAAGATGCCCGAGTACCCGGATGAGTACTAGGGCTCGCAAAGCAGGGAGAGCATAAGCCACAGCATTGGATGGTGTCGTAATGACAGGTTAATGAACTGAAAGTTCAGAAGGAGGGAAGATAAAATGACAGATTTGATCCGTTGGAGAAAGGGAGAGGACAGGGGCCTCACCCAAATGCGTCGCGAGATGGATCGGCTTTTCGACAGGTTCTCGGAAGCGTGGCCGTTAAGAGGTTTTTCAGAGACCGGTCGATGGATGCCTTCAGTGGATGTGTCCGAGACTGACAAGGAGTTAGTGGTCAGGGCTGAACTGCCGGGAATGGACCCAAAAGAGATTGACATCTCCTTGAGCGGAAAGGTGTTGACCATCAAGGGAGAGCGCCAGCACGAGCGCGAGGAGAAGAAAGAAAACTTCCACCTGGTTGAGCGCAGCTCCGGTTCCTTTTCGAGGACAGTGCAATTGCCTGTTGAAGTGAAAGCAGACAAAGTCAAAGCTGAATACAAGGACGGGGTTCTCAACATCAGTATGCCCAAAACGGAGCCTGAGGCCGTCAAGAAGATCGAGGTGAAGGCAGCTTAATCTTGTACTTCACCTAAACTGAGGGGAATGCGGGCGAATTAAGCCCGCATTCCTTTATCAGGCAGCAGATTTCATGCTGCCTTTACGGAGGAGGCCGAACATGCTGGTGAAATACTGGATGACGGATAACGTTACGACAATCGATGAAGATATCTCTATAGTGAAAGCTTCAGAGCTGATGAAGGAACGTGGAATTCAACATCTTCCTGTGATGAAAACCAGCCGCCTTGTGGGAATAATTTCTGATCGAGACCTGAAAGAGGCCCAGTCTTCCAATGCCACTTCGCTTCACATTCACGAACTCCATTACCTCCTGGAGAAGTTGAAAGTCAAAGAGATTATGCCTAAGAAGCTGTACACCACAACTGCAGAGGCACCAGTGGATAAAGCAGCCGCACTGATGCTCAAATATGGTATATCCGCCCTCCCGGTAGTGGACAACAAAGGAAACCTGGAAGGCATAATCACCAAAGGAGATGTCTTCCGCGCTATGGCCACCATTTCGGGTATCTACCAGGCACCGCTCCAACTTGGCTTGGAACTAGAAGACGAGCCGGGGTCTATTAACGAAGTGACCGAAATGATTCGGGCTCATGGTGGACGTATTGTAAGCATTATAAACACCTACCACCAGGCGCCTGAAAATTTCCGCCACGTATACATTCGCACCAAAGACGTAGGTGACGAAAATGCACTTCTTCGCGAGCTGGAGGGAAAATTCAGAGTTCTTTACAAAACACACGATGAGATGGATTAGGAAATTATCGGCAAAGGACATTAGCAGAGCCCAGGCGAATTTGGCGATTTAGGACTATCATGCAAGATGTCAAAACAACACATGACACAGTTCAGGCTGAGACACAGTCCGAATGCCTCAGCATTGCCTTGGTGGGAGGAGGCTCCGACTGCAAGTCTCTCATCCAGTTTCTTGAAGCGCACAGGCTCCAGCACTTCCACGTCCATATTATCGGGGTGGCTGATCTACGGCAAGATGCTCCTGGCCTCATGTACGCAAAGGAAAAGGGGATTTTCACATCCAGTGACTATCGAGATTTTTTTGCCCTGGATAATCTCCACTTGATCATTGAGATCACCGGCAGGGATGATGTTCTCGCTGAACTCATACAAACCAAGCCTGAAAACATTAAAGTCATGGACCACGTGAGCGCCAGGCTCTTTTGGGAACTCATAGAGCTGCAAGAACAAAAGGCCAAGTACGAGCGGAAATTGGTGCGCTCGGACCGGTTGACAAGCGTTGGACGAATGGCCTCTTATTTGGCGCACGAAATTCGCAATCCACTTGTTTCCATCGGTGGCTTTGCTGACAATATCTTGGAAGCACCTGACTTGCCTGAGAGTCTCAAGCCAAAAGCTCAAATTATCGTGGACCAGGTTAGGAGGCTGGAAAGGGTGCTCAAGAACATGTGGGAGTATATCCGTCCTTTAAAACAAAACCGGACCACAAACAACTACAACACAGTGGTAGAGCGTGTGTTTCGAGTTTTGGAATCTGAGTGTAAATCTCGGGGCATAGAGATCACCCTAGAGTTAGATAGGTCGATGTCCGACAGCCTCTTCGATGCTGGTCTTATTATCGACGTATTACTATCAGTGGCCAGGAGGCTCATGGCGCTCATGAGGTCCAGCCAAAAGCTTGCCTTGCGAACGGAGGTCTGTCGGGACAGTGTGGGAATATACATTGAAGAAAATTCTGGGATGATTTCCTCTACCGCTTTGGATAATATGTTCAATCCATTCTCTGGCCATGAAGATGACCACACTGCACTCACCGCCGCCATAAGCAAGAAGATTGTCGACGATCATGAAGGTGATATCAAAATCGAACATGAACCGCAGATCAAAACAACGGTAATCATCGAAATTCCCATTACGGAGAGTTTTGGCTAGAGAATGCCCTCAAAACATCACAAAAACAGTCTAAATGAAATGACCTGACGATCCATTGAGTAAAATGGATGAGAGGAAAGGAATTTTCATCTTGGCAGAGCGTATTTGAGTTGGGGGGAGCATTGGATTTTATTTGACATCGACTGAGCATTTTGTTAGGTGATTAGCGCATCCAAGAAACATTACGGATAGTGCTGCTAATGGAACCGAGTTTATGTCAAGACCCTCACAGTAGGGGCCCTGGGGAACGAGCTGAGACTATGAGTCACCTTGTCCCCGACAGGGAAGACGCAGGCGATGACCGAACGAGGATACCAACTGCTTCAGGATACGGTGGAGCGGCTCTTGCGCCGAAATGCCACCATGCACCTGAGGAATATCCTCAGAAAGACCCACCCTGCTGATCTCGCCTACCTTTTCAAGCTTCTCAACGAACGTTCCGCCCGCACTGTTTTCGAACTCCTGCCCGACATTCAAACCGCCGCTGATGTCTTGTCAGAGATGCATCCCTCCTTTCGGACCAAGTTTCTCCAACAGATAGACGTCAATCGCCTGGTGCCAATTTTATCGGCGATGGCGGACGACGACGCGGCGGACCTACTGGCCGATCTGCCAGAGGAGTTGCGTGACCAGATCCTTGGGCTGATGTCGCGTGAAGCTACCGAAGAGGTCGCCGAACTGTTGAGCTATCCGGAAGATTCGGCCGGACGCATTATGACCACCGATTTTCTCGTTCTACCTGCATCCATGAGCGCCCATGAGGCCGTGCAGGAAGTCCGCAAGGCCTCGGAAACCGAGATGGTTTTTTACCTTTACGTTACTGACGAAGACGGGCGGCTTTCGGGGGTGCTGTCTTTGCGTCAGCTGGTTACTGCGTCCGACGAGACACATCTTGCCAAAATGATGACAAGCGACCTGGTGAAAGTTGAGACCACCACCGACCAGGAGGAGGCGGCCCGGCTGGTCTCACGCTACAACCTTCTGGCCATGCCGGTTGTTGACGAAAATGATGTGCTTGTTGGGGTCATTACTGTGGACGACATTATCGATGTTTTGCGGGAGGAGGCCACCGAAGACATCCTAAAGATGGCAGGCACTTCTGAAGAGGAGATCACTTCCTATTCGGTATGGCGCAGCGTCAAGGTCCGCTTACCTTGGCTTTTTGCCGCCTGGCTTGGCGGCGTAATCGCCATAAAGATCATCGGCGGATTCGAAGGTCATTTCAAAGAACAGATCGCCCTGTTCGCTACCCTGGCTGCCTTCATCCCGATTATCATGGGCATGGGGGGAAATATTGGCACCCAGAGTCTCACCATCACGGTCCGCGGCCTTGCGACCGGCAGGATCGACCCTAAACTTTTGTGGCGGGTGGTCTTTAAAGAAATTCGGGTGGGACTGCTACTCGGGATTGCCTACGGTGTGCTTCTTGCCCTTGTGGGCTGGTTTCTGAACCAGGACATCACCATAGGCGCGGTGGTCGGTATAGCCATGTGCGCTAATATGACCCTGGCAGCGGTTGTCGGCACGTTCTTGCCTTTGATCGCGGTGAAGCTTCGCATTGACCCGGCGGTAGCCTCGGGTCCCTTCGTGACCACAAGTATAGATGTCCTTGGTATCACCCTTTATTTTGTCACGGCCTCACTGTTGATTATCCGGTGAACCTCAGTGCACCAGTGCCGTTATTTTCCTCTTGCGAGTCCGCGCCGAGTCCCCGGTGAAACTGGGTGAATGCATCGAACAGTTTTGGTATTGAAAATAGCTTCCCGAGAATCATCCTCTCACTGACCCCAGCAA
>JARFQM010000092.1 GCA_029287755.1 Desulfofustis sp.
AAAAGGAGTTACCTATGTTACCAGATAAGATCGAAATGGCACTAACTTTTGATGATCTGCTGCTTAAACCGTCGGCATCCAAGGTATTGCCAAGTGAGGTTTCCCTTGCAACCCGCCTGACCAGCACAATCCAATTGAATACTCCGCTGATCAGCGCCGCCATGGATACGGTAACCGAATCGGCTGCGGCAATAACCATGGCCCGGGAAGGCGGGATCGGAATCGTGCACAAGAATATGGGCATCGACCGGCAGGTGCTCGAGGTGGAACGGGTGAAGAAGTCGGAATCTGGCATGATCATAGACCCCATCGTCGTCAGGCAGGATCAATCGGTGGCCGAGGTTCAGCAGATTATGGCCCATTACAAAATTTCAGGATTGCCGGTGCTCGACAGTGGCAAACTGGTGGGCATCGTGACCAACCGCGACCTGCGCTTCGTCTCCGACAACGATCTGCGGGTGTCTGACGTGATGACCAGCAAGAATCTGGTGACCGCCAAGGTCGGTATCGACCTCGAACACTCCAAGGCTCTGCTTCACGAGCACCGTATCGAAAAGCTTCTGGTGGTAGATGATGATGGTTCTTTGAAAGGATTGATCACCATCAAGGACCTGGAAAAGATCAAGAAATATCCCCACGCCGCCAAAGACGAATTTGGCCGGCTGCTGGTTGGTGCTGCCATCGGGGTCGGCGAGGATGTTGAGGAGCATACGGAAAAACTGCTGAAGGCGGGAGTCGATGTCGTGGTTCTTGACTCGGCTCACGGCCATTCCGCCGGGGTGATCAGCTCCATAGAAGCGGTGCGGGGTGCCTTTCCCGATTTGCAGATAATAGCCGGCAACATTGCCACGGCGGAAGGTGCTGAGGATCTGATAAAGGCCGGGGCCAATGCAATCAAGGTAGGGGTCGGTCCGGGATCGATATGCACCACCAGGATCGTTGCCGGGGTCGGCGTGCCTCAGATTACGGCCCTGCACGACTGTGTTCGGGTGGCCAAAGAGTACGATATACCGGTGATCGCCGACGGCGGTATCAAACATTCCGGCGACCTGGCCAAGGCGATTGGCGTCGGCGCCTCGACGATTATGATCGGCAGTCTCTTTGCCGGGACCGATGAAACTCCCGGGGAAACCTTTCTCTACCAGGGCCGGACCTACAAGGGCTACCGCGGCATGGGGTCCCTGGGAGCCATGGCTGAAGGGTCATCGGACCGTTATTTTCAGGCTGAAACCAACAACGCCTCGAAGCTGGTGCCCGAGGGAATCGAGGGCAAAGTGCCCTATCGGGGTCCGCTGGCCAACGTGATTTACCAGCTTCTCGGCGGCCTTCGTTCCGGCATGGGCTACGTGGGCGCGGCCACCATCGAAGAGCTGCAGCAAAAGGCTCAGTTTGTCCGCATCTCGGCCGCCGGCCTCAGGGAATCGCACGTACACGATGTCATCATCACCAAAGAGGCCCCCAACTACCGCATGGCCTGAGCCAGGGAATTGGCCCGCGAACCTGCAAACGCTAACCTGAGACCAGAGAAATTATGAAAATCGGCGAGATGATCCTCATTCTGGATTTCGGTTCCCAGACCACCCAGCTCATTGCCCGGCGCATCAGGGAGCAAAAGGTCTACTGCGAGATTCATCCTTATTCGACCACCGTCGGGAAGATAAGAGAGATGAGGCCGGCCGGGATCGTCCTCTCTGGCGGGCCCTGTTCTGTCTACGATGAGGGAGCCCCCCACTCGGATCCAGCCATCCTGGATCTGTCGATACCAATTCTTGGGATCTGCTACGGCGCCCAGCTGATGATTCTGCAAAGCGGCGGGCAGGTCGAAAAAGCCGAGAAACGGGAATTCGGCAAGGCCGAACTGGAGATACTCACTACCGACGGACTGTTCGCCGGTCTGGAAACCGGCGAGACCCATCATCAGGTGTGGATGAGCCACGGCGACCGGGTGGAGGTGGTACCGGATGGCTTCGAGGCCAGTGGTGTGAGCGCCCACAGTCCTTTCGCGGCCCTGCGCCACCGGCACAAGCCCTTGGCGGCAGTGCAGTTCCATCCGGAGGTGGCCCACACCCTGATCGGTGTCGATGTGTTGCGCAATTTCGTGTTCGGGTTCTGCGGCTGCAAACCCGACTGGACCATGCATTCGTTCATAGAGACCCAGGTTGCCCTGATCCGTGAACAGGTTGGCGAAAAACAGGTGATCTGCGCACTTTCCGGGGGGGTCGATTCATCGGTGACAGCAGCAATCGTGCACCGGGCCATCGGCGACCAGCTTACCTGCATCTACGTCAACAACGGCTTGATGAGAACCGGCGAATCGGAGGCCATTCTCAGATTCTTCAGGGAAAAAAGCAAACTGAAAGTGATCAGTGTCGATGCCACCGATTTTTTTCTCTCGGAGTTGGACCAGGTCGTAGATCCTGAATTCAAGAGAAAAAGAATCGGTCTCGGCTTTATTAAAATTTTCGAAGAGGAAGCCGCCAAAATCGGCAATGTCAGTTATCTGGCCCAGGGGACGCTCTACCCGGATGTGATTGAGTCGGTGATTTTTCGCGGCGAAGCACCCATAAAATGCCCCCATAAGCTCGGAGGGCTCCCCGAGGTGATGAAACTCGAAGTCATCGAACCGCTGCGCGAGCTCTTCAAAGACGAAGTAAGGGAACTTGGTCTCGAGCTGGGGCTGCCGGCTGAGGCCATCCACCGGCAACCCTTCCCGGGGCCCGGACTGGGCATCAGGATCATGGGCGAGGTCAACCGCGAACGCCTCGACATTCTGCGCAAGGCTGATGTGATCGTGCTCGACGAGATGAAAAAGCACGGCTGGTATCGTAAAGTGTGGCAGTCTTTCGCGGTGCTGCTGCCGATTCAGACCGTCGGAGTCATGGGCGATGGGCGCACCTATGAGCACGTGATAGCCATTCGCTGTGTCGACTCCAGGGATGCGATGACCGCTGACTGGTCGAAAATTCCTTACGAGATTCTGGGAATAATCTCCACCAGGATCATCAACGAGGTCAGGGGGGTCAACCGGGTGGTCTACGACATCTCCTCCAAGCCCCCGGCCACGATAGAGTGGGAGTAGCGATGCTGAAAACCGGTATTTACGTCGATGCTGAGAATGTAAGGCTGTGCGGCGGTTATGGGATGCGCTATGACGTGCTGGTGGAACTGGCCAATGCCGGAAACTCCACGCTGCTCCGGGCCAACTCGTACCTGGCCGAGGATCGGACCAGAACAAGGGAAGACGATGAATACCGGCTGAAGCTTTACCACTATCACGATATCGTCAGGCAATGCGGATTCAAGGTGATCAAGAAATATGTCAAACGCTTCATCGATGATGAAGGGGTGATGACCACCAAAGCCAACGCTGATATGGATCTGGCCATAGACGCTTTGCAGCAGGCCAGAAATCTCGATCGCATTATCCTGCTCACCGGCGACGGCGATTTTATCAGACTGGTGATCGCCCTGCAGAATATGGGCTGCCGAGTCGAGGTGATCGGTTTCAACAACGTCAGCCAGGAACTGAAAGAGGCAGCCGACAGCTATATATCTGGATTTCTGATTCCCGGCCTGCTGCCCTTGTCGGCTGAAGGTTCCCGCCGCCAGCGGGGCACCCCCGCCAAGTACAATCAGGACAGAGGCTTCGGGTTCATGCGCTACCACGTTCTGACAGAGGACGGACTGCAGACCGAGACGGTTTTTTTCCACTGTTCAAAATCCAATGTTGCCAACGATGTGGTATTTCTCGACCCAGGTAATATATTTGAGTTTGATATCCTGCAGAATCCGGAAAACAATAACCGCACTGAAGCGGTTGACATCACTCTGCTCGACACGTGAGTCAAATCTGAGCCGGTAATCAGAGAAATGGAGGAAGGGAAATGAATATAGGAGACCTGCTATCCAGTGATCTCATCCTGCACTGGGGCTTGAGAATTATCGCAGCGCTGGCGATACTGGTCATCGGTAATTGGCTGGCCAAAAAGATTGCGGTGATTTTCGTCAAGATGATGGACCGCAATAATGTTGACGTTACCTTAACCAAGTTTCTGAAAAATATAATTTACTACGCACTGTTGACTGCGGTTGTAATCGCCGCTGCCGGGCAGCTGGGTATAAACACCACCTCGTTCCTGACCGTTGTGGGTGCCGCGGGTCTGGCCATTGGGCTGGCCCTGAAAGATTCACTGGCCAATTTTTCAGCAGGAGTCATGCTCATTCTATTCAGACCTTTCAAAGTGGGCGATTGGGTGACGGTCGCCGGCGAGACCGGGGCGGTGGAAGAGATCACCATCTTCAATACGGTTATGAATACCGCAGACAACCAGCGAAAAATCATCCCCAACGGCATTATTACCAGCGGAACGATCACCAATATCACCGCCAACGACACCAGACGCATCGACATGGTGTTTGGCATCGGCTACGATGACAATATCAAAGCAGCAGAGCAGGTTTTCACCGACATCATCAAGGCGGAGCCCCGGGTGTTGAGTGATCCCGCACCCACTGTAGCGGTGGCCGAATTGGCGGACTCCTCGGTGAATTTCGTGGTGCGGCCCTGGGTCAAGACTGCAGATTACTGGGCGGTGAAGTTTGTGCTGACCGAACAGATCAAGCTGGCCCTCGATGAGGCCGGTATCTCCATACCGTTTCCACAGCAGGACGTACACATGCACCAGGTGGTTCAGGATGGGGAAGCGGACGCCGCCTGACCGTCAGCGGCGGCGCACCACTGATAAATTCTTGCAGGCCGGCACCCCCTGCCGGCCTTGAAAAGCGAGTTTTTCCGCTGCATACTTGAGGGCCCGATATGGTTGAAGAAGCCCCAGGGTGCGAGGTTTCGAGCCGCTCCCGGCTGTGGTCAACCATCTGCTCGTTTGTCCCCGATCCGGATCAGGTCGAGACCATCGAACCCCTTGGCGACGGCAATATAAACGCCACGTATCTGGTACTTTTCAGGCAGCGTCCGTCCCTGGTGGTTCAGCGCCTCAATGGAGATGTCTTTCCGGATCCTCTCCGCGTTGCCGGCAATGTTGCCAGGGTGACCGCTTTTCTCAGTGCCCGCCTGGCAGCCGATTCTAGCAGTTGCCGTTCATGCCGGTTTCCCACGGTCGTTCAGACCGGCGCTGGCGGGAACTGGTTTGAGGATCAAAGCGGAGGGGTCTGGCGCTGCCTCAGCTACATCGATAATGCGGTCTCGTATCCCCGGGTGATGAGCCCCGAACAACCATCTGAGGCAGGGAAGATGCTTGGCTGTTTTCATTCGCTGCTCGAGAGTTTTGATGGTTCGGTTTTGTCTGACCCACTGCCCGGATTTCACCATCTGCAGCACTACAAAAGCGCCTACCTGGACTCCATTGCCAGCCATCGCCGAGCTCTGACATCAGAGCTTCGTTACTGCCGCAAGATGATTGAGGAGCGCCTGGAAAATCGGTCTCTTAATAAACGTGCCCAGGACAACCAGGTCCCTCGACGCGTCATTCACGGTGATCCCAAATGTGACAATTTCCTCTTCGATATAGACAGCGGTCAGGCCATATCGATCATTGACCTGGACACCGTGTCACATGGGTTAGTGGCCGTGGATCTTGGAGACTGCCTGCGATCATTCTGCAATCCCGCCGGGGAGAGGGGACGCAGCGGCATTACTTTTGATATAGGCATATGTCAGCGGTTGCTGCGCAGCTATTTCGAGGTTGTCAACCTGGGTCAGGCCGAGAGAAATCTTGTCTATCATGGAGTGCGGCTGCTCACCTATGAACTGGGATTGCGATTTTTCACCGATCACTTAAATGGTGATCGCTATTTCAGAATAGCCCGGGAGGGAGAAAATCTTCATCGGGCCTGGGTCCAGCTCAAACTCATGGAGAGTATTGAAGGGCAGCGTCTGGCGATCGAACAAGCTGCCGGGGTCGACTGAGGGCGGGTCTATCCCCGTTTTACCGTTTTCAGATAGCGGTTGATGGAGTGCTCGAGCTCGGGGTAAGTGGTGGAGAATTCCAGGCCAAGCTGGATCCCCCGTTCGTCTTTCTTAAAATTCTTGACCAGCCCTACCAGTTCCAGCTGCTCGTCTATTTCGGGCAGCGAGCAGCTCAGAGATACCCAGTGGGCGATATCGATCTCAGGCAGACTGTCGTTGTCTTTCAGAGGTAGTTTGAGCAGGGCGCCGCTGCTGCTTATATCCTTGAAAATACCGTTGAACTCCTTGCCATCTTTGGTTTTCAGAGAGCAGGGGAAAGCGGCGGCAGCACGCTCGGTCTTACGGATGTCATGGAAATGGATGACCGAGGGGTAGTCCAGAAAAAGCAGGTTCCGGGGCGTGTTGAGCACCCGGGAAACTCTGGCTCTGAAGAGGAAAAGCTTTTCCATGTGGGTGAACTTCACCACGATCACCTGGCCTGGCCTGATCTCGGTTTCGGTGACGATGAAATGGGAGGGGGTGGTAATGATCAACACGTGATCGGTAATCATCCCCACCAAAATTGATTCAAGAGTACTGTCAATGGCCTCGAATTCGACGTTTAGAACCTGTCCGATATTCAAAGCCAGCCGCATCCCCGCCATCGAAGCCTGCTGCAGCTTCTGCTTTGGTCTGGCCAGGGAGATGGATTGGGGATCAAGTTCCAACCGTTCATCCTTGCGGCGAAATCCCTCCATGATCATGGTGATTAAAGGGGTGGAAATTTCACGGGTTTGCGTTCTGTTGTAATATTTTATGTCGATTATTACCTCGTCCCAGGAAATAAGCCGATAAAATGCTTCTTCACCGCTGAGCTCATCCACTTCTGCGTTGATGACACTGCCGTCCTCCACATAAATATAGCCGTCGCCTGCGGCAGAAAAAATGTGCAGGGTACAGGTCTGGCCGTCGTTTTCATGCATCTGCAGCAGAGAGTGCAGCGGGATTCCCTGAATGGTGCCGGCATTGGAAGCCTCGGCAAGATCATAAATCTTCTCGAGGTGGAGATCGTTTCTCAGCGGTTTTTCAAAACAGCCGCAGGCCCCGGCGGATTGAGCGTTTTCACTGTCCTGGTCGGGGGCTTCGGAGATGCCCAGAAGAGGGATATAAGGGAACTCCCGGGCCAGGGCCTCCAGAGTTTGACAGCGTTCTTCGTCGGGAAAACTGGTGGAGCAAAGGATGAGATCGATCTGTCTTTCCCTTAAAAGCATCCGGCTTTTATCCAGATCGCGGGCCGGTACGACCGTGAGGTTATCGGAGCGGCGGCGGCAGAAATTCATCTGTGACTCGAGCTCTGCCACAAGCGGTTCGACGATGAGAATAGTTTTCATAGCGGCGGATACGCTTCGGGATGCGTCTAAATGAATCCCAGATCAGGTTGAAATAATAGTAGAAATTTACCTGTTAACCTTTTTTAGTATGCATGAAATCTGCAAGGAAATCAAAAGATAATGACAAATTATCGAGAACGCCTATTGTCTTGCTGACTGATCAATTCAACTGACCACACATGATGTCCACCTCACTATTCACCAGCCATCAGAGATCAAGCGAGTGCGGTGCTCGCAGGGGCGAACTTGCAACCCGGCACGGCATCGTCCAGACACCTGTATTCATGCCGGTGGGAACCCAGGCCACCGTCAAGGCGGTAACCGTCGAGAACCTTGTGGAGCTGGGCGCCCAGATCATTCTCGGCAACACCTACCATCTGTTTATCAGGCCTGGACATGAGATGATTGAGAGGTTCGGCGGGTTGCATTCGTTCATGAACTGGCCCCACCCCATTTTAACGGACAGCGGCGGCTTCCAGATTTTCAGCCTGAAGGAGCTGGCTACTATTACCGAGGAAGGGGCAACCTTCAGGTCCCACCTGGATGGCTCGAAAAAATTTCTCAGCCCCGAGGACGCGGTCGGGGTGCAGGAGTCGCTGGGTGCGGATATCATGATGTGTCTCGACACCTGTATTCCCTACCCGGCTGATCGGCAGCAGACCCTCGAGGCCACCGCGCTCACCGGACGGTGGGCCCGTCGCTGCCGGGCTGCCCAGCGCAAAAGGGATCATTTGCTTTTTGGTATTACCCAGGGCGGTATGTTTCCGGAACTGCGTAAAGAATCAGCGGAAACACTGATCGAAATTGGTTTTGACGGTTACGCTATCGGTGGTCTCAGTGTCGGAGAATCCAAGCAGCAGATGCACGACATGACCGAGGCAACCGTGGCTCACCTGCCCGGCGAGCAGCCGGTCTACCTGATGGGGGTCGGTACACCCGGGGACCTGGTGGAAGGAGTGTGGCGCGGGGTCGATATGTTTGACTGCGTAATGCCGACCCGTAACGCCAGAAACGGCACCCTCTTCACTTCCCACGGCAAAGTAGTGATTAAGAACTCCCGCTATCGGGAGGACCCGGCACCGGTGGATGAGCACTGCCGCTGCTACACCTGCAGGAACTATTCACGGGCCTACCTCCGTCATCTTTTTGTCAGCCGCGAAATACTGGCCTATCATCTTAACACCATTCATAATCTCCACTATTACGTCAATCTGATGACTGAGATCAGGGAAGCCATTGAAAAGGATTGCTTCGCCTCCTTCAGAAACGATTTTTATGGCAGGCTCGAAGGCGAATGATTAAGGTAGGGCCCATAAATTGAGGAAACCGGCGGGCCGCTGGTAATTGGGGCCTGCGAATCGTATAAATTTTGTGGAGGTAGTTTCATGACTTCAGTAGCGTATGCAGCCGCAGGGGCTGGCGGTGGAGCGGGGGGATTTGCTTCCTTTCTGCCGCTCATTCTAATTTTTGTGGTCTTTTATTTTCTGTTGATCAGGCCCCAGCAGAAACAGGCCAAACAGCACCAGGCGTTTCTGGGTGATTTGAAGAAAGGCAACAAGGTCATCACCAAAGGAGGTATTTACGGGGAGATTACCGGCATCACCGATACCGCGCTGACCCTTGAAATTGCCGACAACGTCCAGATCAAAGTAGACCGGCAGTCCATTGCCGGCCCGCAGGTGAAAGAAGATGCCAATGCGGCCAAGGACGGCAAGACGAAAAAATTGAAGTCTTCAGGCTCCTGAGGGATCAAGGGCTGCTAATTCTACAGGTGTAGAAACACTTTTGGGGCTGTTCCAGAGATCGGAACAGCCCCTTTTTGTTATCCAGGAAAAGAGCGGTGGTGCATGCACACAGGATGCTGCGCTACGGCCTCTTCGCCGTAGCAGTGGAAAGTCGACCGGATGACGGCCTGCGGCCTATTGGCGATCGACAACCGTTTCCACTGCTGCGACGAGCCTCCGCAATGCATCCATGAAGCGTTTGAATCTGCCAGTCATGGGCAGCCTCTCGGCCAGCAGCAGACCACCGATTCTCAAGCTGTAGGTAACGCCGGCGGCGCCGAATATGGTAAGCCAGACCAGCATGTCGCCGCTTTGGCTAGTCATGGCCGATTCCTCTGGTGCTCAGCAGAGCGGCTGCCAGGGCCCCGGCAACTCCGCCATAGATGCCCACCATTAAAGACTCCGATAGCGCCGCAACAACGGCGGCCACAACCCAGGGCAGCACATCCTGTCTTCCCTTCCAGAAGCAGAACACCAGGCGCTTTGCACACAAATACCGCCGCCGAGCAGGAACCAGGTGGTGGTCGGTTGTTTGTAGAATCTGGCCATGGTCATGGCCCAGTTCTCATCGGCAACCAGGTGCATGAAAAGATCAACCACTTCCTTCCTCAGGGGAGAAAGACATAAACCGCACTGATACTGAAAATCCACATGCAGCCCAGGGCGAGTGTGGCTCTGCCTTCTGACAGCCCCTGACCGGTCACCATACTCTGCCGGACCAGTTTGAAGGACCAGATAAAGACCAGCACCAGCGGGATGAGAAGGGTAAGCGGCACCGAATCGCGCTGGTTGTAATTGAGGGCCAGGTTCAAGAGCGGGGCCAGAAACCAGAAAGGAGCACCGGCCAGACCGATCAAATCCATTACCAGCATGAGGCCTCCGGGACCGCCAAAAGCCTTGGCCGCGGCCCAGTAGATCATGGTCAATCCGAGCATGGCGCCGAGCATGGTGAAGATGCCGAACATACTGAACATCGCCGGGGTGATCAGACCATACTTCCCGTGCATGGGCAGATCGGGAGTGTGGAGCAGCGTGCCGTAGAGATTTGAGAGCCCATAGGTTATGCCGGTGATGGTCAGACTTATCATCATCAGGTGGCGCGCTTTTCCTTCCAGGGCCAATTCGAACAGTTCGGGCGGGCCGGTGATCAGTTGGGGCAGAAGTCGAATGAAGCTCATGGGCGATAGCAGCCGGTTTGGTGAAGAAAAGACACCCGCTCCATGAACCGTCATGAAGCGGGTGTGTGGCGTTAATGGGTGCTACTATAGCCGATTACCAACCGCCAGGCAATACGGCATAAATGCAGAAGAACAGGCTGACCGCGGCTACGATGATGCCGGCGGTGCTGGAGTTGTAGCGCTCTTCGCTGTAATCGGACCAGCCAAGAATCTTGTCGATCAGGACATGGTCTTTTTGATACTCATAACGATTCAACAGTGCCGGAATCTTATCGGTGATCATCGACACGGTGGTCAGCAGGAAGAAGCACAGTGGCACGCACAGCAGGGATCCGGTC
>JARFQM010000119.1 GCA_029287755.1 Desulfofustis sp.
AACAATGGCCCTTACCGGTGCCGACATGTCGGCCATGGTGAATAACGCCCCCGTGCGGCCCTGGCAAAGTTTTGTCCTCATGCCCGGCAAAGTTCTCGAATTGAAAAATACCACAGGAATGGGACTATTCAGCTACCTTGCTGTGAAGGGCGGTTTTGATATGCCCCTCTGTTTTAAGAGCGCATCCACTGTTGAGAGAGAAAGCCTTGGCGGCTATCATGGACGAAAACTGGCCGCAGGAGATGAGTTGTCAACGATTCTTGACCGGCCGCTGTGCCCGACCCTGGCGACGCCGCCAGATCAGATTCCGCAATTCGACAAACCATTAACGCTGCGCCTCATGCCGGGCTATGATCATGACAACTTCTCTGAACAATCCCAAAAAACATTTTTTACCAGTGAATACGCCACAAGCAACAAAATGGATAGGACCGGTATCCGGCTCTCCGGTCCCCCGATCATCTGGCAGAAAGGCGATATACTCAGCAAACCGGTTGCCCTTGGAGTGGTACAGATTACCAACGACGGCACCCCTGTTGTTCTCTTGAAAGAACGCCAGTCAACAGGTGGGTATCCCATGATGGGCGTTGTCTCACGCTTGGACCTATTTCGACTTGTGCAGGCATTGCCCGATACTCCGCTTCGTTTTTCTCCGGCAGACCCTGTCAGGCTTCGCGCGGAACTGATACGGTTTTATAATTTCTGGGGCGTGGCGTAGGACAGTGCTGCCTCAATAGTGCGGAACAGCAAAAGGGGGCACAATACCCATTGTGCCCCCACTGGTAAAAGTTTGTGGTTTTCGACTCCAATCTCGAATATGGTAGGACACTTCTTTTTTGAGCAACACGAAGAGATGGGGCGCTACCCGGCTTTAATCTGCCACTGAAACCGCCCTTCTTGTAAAAAAGCGGACATTTTGCGGAGGAGTTATGACATTTCCCATTGACTTCAGCGGCTATCAACCGCTCGAGTTTTCAACAGCCCAAAGCAGCTTGACCGATGCTCAGCGCGACACCTTGAAATATAATATCCAACTGGTCCGCGACAGCCTGGTCTTTTTTACCGCCCTGGCCAATGTCAAAGGGCTTGGCGGCCATACCGGCGGAGCCTATGATATCGTGCCTGAGGTTTTGATCGTGGACGGTTTCATGAAGGGCGGCTCCCAACTGCACCCGGTCTATTTCGATGAGGCCGGACATCGGGTCGCCATCCAGTATATGATGGCTGCGCTGAACGGTCAGAAAAGTTTTGCCGACCTGCTCCACTACCGTGAATTCGGCCATGGCCTTTACGGCCATCCCGAGCGGGATGAAGCGGCGGGCGTCTTTTTCAGTTCCGGCAGGTTAGGCCACTTGTGGAGTTATGTGAACGGCGTGGCCGAGGCGGACCGCACCAAAACGGTGGTCATGTTCGGCAGCGACGGCTCCCAGCAGGAGGGTGACGACGCCGAGGCCGCCCGCTATGCGGTGGCCCGGGGGCTTAACGTGAAGCTCCTCATAGACGACAACGATGTGACCATCGCCGGCCATCCAAGCCACTACCTGAAAGGATTCGATACGGCAAAAACGCTTTCGGGGCATGGTGTCGAGGTCAATGTCGGTGACGGCGAGGACTTTGAGGAATTGTTCCGCAGGATTTCTTCGGCCTTCTCCAGCGCAGGGCCTGTGGCGCTGATCAACAAAAGGAAGATGGCGCCGGAGGTGCCCGGCATCGAGGGCCTGCCCAAGGGGCATGACGTGATTCCGGTCGATTTTGCCGTGCAGTACCTTGAGGCCAGGGGACAGGAAGAGGCAATTCGGCTTCTGCAAGAGACCGTTGTGGCGAAGGACAAGCCGACCTATCTTGGCTCCAGTGCCGAAACCGGCAAATGCCGTGATGATTTTGGCAAAATAATCTGCGAAATTCTCGACACCTTGGACGATCCGGCCAAGAAAGTAATCGTCGTCGACTCCGATCTCGAAGGATCATGCGGCCTGCACCATATCCGCAAGAACCATCCTGAGGTGTACGTGTCCGGCGGCATCATGGAGCGCAACAACTACTCGGTGGCGGCCGGATTCGGTTCAGAGCCTGGCCGACAGGGAATATTCGGCACCTTTTCGGCCTTTCTCGAAATGGTGGTATCCGAGATCACCATGGCCCGTCTCAATCGGGCCAATGTGCTGGCCCATTTTTCCCATGCCGGCGTCGACGACATGGCGGACAATACCTGCCATTTCGGGATCAACAACTTTTTCGCCGACAATGGACTTGAAGAAGGCGATTCGACCAGACTCTACTTTCCCGCCGACGCCCTTCAACTCCGGGCCATGCTGCCGGTGATATTTCATGATCCCGGGCTTCGTTTTATTTTCTCTACCCGCTCGGCAACACCCTTCATCGAAGATGAGGACGGCACGCAAGTATATGGTGATGGATACCGTTTCGAGTCCGGTAGGGATGAACTGATTCGCCAGGGATCGGCCGGCTATATCGTCTCTTACGGAGAAATGCTCTATCGTTGTCTTGATGCGGTTGAATCAATGAAAAAAGAGGGGCTCGACGTCGGTCTGATCAACAAGCCGACGCTCAACGTGGTCGACCAGGAAATGCTCGCGGTGGCCGGGGCCAGTCCTTTCGTACTGGTTGCCGAGAGTCAGTCCACCAAGAGTGGATTGGGCAGCCGGTACGGCACCTGGCTGCTGGAGAACAACTTTACCCCCAGGTATGCTCATCTTGGTACCTTTAGAGAGGGCCGGGGTGGTCTTGGCGAGCAGGTTGATCATCAGGGATGTGATCCGGTTTCCATCAGGAAGGCGGTTGCTGAACTTCACCGATAAATCGTTTTTTGGGGGCGGGGTCTACCTGCTTGATGGATTCTGCCCGCCCTCTGTTCAGCGCTGAAGGCTCAGCCGGGGAGGCTCAGGAGAGAGGGTTTCCAGAGCGGCAATGAGTGCTTCACTGTCGATATGCGCGGTGAGTTCCTGCTTCAATTCTTTGAGCACCGGCAGCGCTTTGGCGCCAATCTTCCGAGCTCTCTGCTCATAGTCGAGTTCCAGGTTGATATACACCCCGGCTGCCCGAATCAGGGCCTGGAGAAGTCTCTTTTCGTTGCCGGCCGCATCCATCCAGGCCGGTTCGAGGATTTCATGGACTTCGAAAAATAACCCCAAATCCCAGAGAACGGCGGCTTGTTCGAACAGGCTGCTGTCTTCTCGCAGCGCTTTAAGCGCAAGGCCGTAACGCTTCACCCGCTCGTCGATATACTCGATATAGGGGGGCGCGAGATTCCTGCGCCGGTAATCATCCGCCACCTCTTCCGCTGTTGCCGTTGAACGCAGGTTGAGCACATCGATGACGGTCTCCGAAAGGTCGTTGCGGATATCTCTGCTGAGCCGGTCTGCAAAGGGATTAAATCGAGTTGTGTGCACAGGGATCAGTTAAGTGCAGGGGAATCATCAGAGTCTATACGATCCTTCAGATAGATTAACTGGCTGGGACGATGGCTTGGGATCGCCTGCAACAATCTGCCGAATGGCTGTGGGCGGTGAATCAAGGATTGGAACCTTCTGAAGTCAGGGGTTCTTCATCATCATCTTCGGTGAACTCTACTTCACCGTTTTCCTGGCTGTCATCGGTGCTGTCATCGGTGCTGTCATCCTCTTCATCCTCTTCACCCTCTTCAGCCTGCTCCCGTTCAGCCTCTTCAGCCTCCTGCTTCAAACGGACCGCTTTGGGAATTTTCGACTCGGGAAGGATGATTTCGGTGATTTTCTCGATTTCATTCTGAATATCAGGATCTTCCTCACACTCAGGACAACTGGCCACGTGCTGCTTGATAAACTGTACCATGCGGGCTGGAGCCATGGTCTCATCCTTGACATGCAGATACCACTGCTTGGTCAGTCTCAACAGTCTTTCACACTGCATAACGTCCTATTAGTGCTTGCTTGGGATTGAAATATAACGCCTGTCTAAAAATAGACTATTATAATAATAAGTTGCTTTCGGGGTCAATATTAATTAATTTTACCCCCCTCGACACCGTTTTCGATCGGACGGAAGTGGATAGGGCACTGGTGGCCCTCCCGGACTTCAAATCCGGTGTAGCGGGTTAACAGCCTGCTGGGTGGGTTCGATTCCCATGCACTTCCGCCAGTTGTTCCAGTAGCTTACCTGAGAATTCCCTGTAACACCTCAAGCCAAGACATAACCTCATTTTGCCACTTCTGGCCTACCAGCTGGCTACCAGAAGGAGAATCGTCATGTCCAATGCAGTGGTAAATGAAAAGAGTGTTATACATATCGATATAAGTCCACCCCATCTCATCATGCAGCGTTGCTCGCTGTGGTGCCTGCTCACAGCGCTACCAGGCTGCTGCGCCGGCTCCTCGCTCACGCCTTGCCTGACTGAGTGCCTTGAACTTATGCCGTAATGTATAGACGGCTTGTCAACCCGGCGAAGCTGACTCAATCTACTCACTGGGTGGGGTTGGGGCGTCAGGTGAACTGACGAAGCAGGAGGTTTATCTCCTCGATTTCTTTTTTTCCGAAACGCGCGGGATCGAATTCTTCCCCGAGCCATTCGTGCAACTCTTCTTTTTCCGGAGAATCAGGTTCCTGCAGGGTTTCCAGCATATCGAGAAATCCCGGGATGCCGCCACAGTCTTCGGGAGGGCAGGCACGCTTGCCGGTCAATAAGACGGGATGGTGCCGGGACTTGTCCGGCGGCAGGATTTTTTCGACGCTGATCATATGTTGCCAATTATCTCCAAAATCATAGACATATTCGAATTTTTGTCCTTCTTGGTAAATGACTTCCTGAAGGGTAAAAGCTTCTTCGTTTTCCGGCTTACTGAATGATGTATGAAA
>JARFQM010000183.1 GCA_029287755.1 Desulfofustis sp.
AAAAGGAAATCTGTGGCCGAGTGAAAGTGTATGAGTTCTGAAGAAACCAGCCCATCTGCAGTCATGGGGCCGGTCGCCGCCCGGCCCTATTGGGTGGTCCTGCTCTCCGTCGTGATCAGGGCCCTGCACCAGGTCGGGGCAGGGGTGTATCTCGCCTCCTTTCTGGTCGATGGAATCGCCGGCCCTCCGACCTTCTACCTGTGGCTGTCGGTGGTGACCGGCCTGGGGCTGACGGCAACCGAAGGACTGCGACATCGGGCGCTTTACCGGGAGGTCGCGGGGCTGGCAACCATACTGAAAGTCGTTCTTCTCGGAATTGCCTTCCATGGCTACCTGCCGGAAGCAGGGACGGTGACGCTGGCGTTTTTGGTAGCGGCGATTGCGGCTCACCTGCCCAAGAACCTCCGGCATCGCCTGGTCTTTTGAAATGAACTGCAAGATGTGATGTCAAAGAGAATGATTAATTCCAGTCCCATAAGTTGCTTCTTTGATTTTGACGGGGTCGTGGTTGACAGTGTTGGCGTCAAAACGGAAGCGTTCAGAGTACTGTTCGAGCCTTACGGCTCCGCCATACTGCACCAGGTGCTCGAGCATCATCGGCTCAATGGGGGGATAAGCCGGATCGATAAGATTCAATACTCCCACACCCATTTCGTCGGGGCCCCGCTTGACGAGCATGAGCTCAAGCAGTGGGGCAGACGATATTCAGAGTTGGTAGTCGACCGGGTAATTGCGGCGCCCTGGATCAGGGGGGCCGAGAATATTCTTGAGGACATGCAGGGGCGCTGCAGAATCTTCCTCATATCAGGAACCCCCGAGGACGAGCTGAAACAGGTCATAGCGGCCAGGAAGATGGAACATTATTTCGATGAGATTCTGGGCTCGCCGATCAAGAAGCCGGCCCATATACGCAGGCTGCTGTCCGCCTACCGGCTGCAACCCGCCTCCTGCGTGTATATCGGCGACGCACTCACCGATTATCATGCCGCCCGGGAGACAGGGCTGCACTTCCTGGGAATCCAGGGCGACGTTGAGCTGCCCGAAGACGCCGTTGTGCTGCCGGACTGTACCGGCCTGAAGAAGGCGCTCACCGGGATTTTCCCGGACTCTGGTATGTGGTCCTCTGGCGGGTCAGAGTGAAAATTCCTCTCTGATAAGATCGGCCAGATTTCTGGTCATCGATAGAACTTTCAAGGCCAGCTCAGGGCTCAGCGAGCCGGTTCCGCAGGCCGGTGCAATCAAGGTCTGACTGAGGATCTGGTGTTCGGTAAACCCAAACGAGCAGAGGGTTTCGAGCTGTCTGTACCATTTTCCTCGCAGAGTGTCGAGCTGTTCACGCTCAACCGTATCCGGCGGAGAGGTCGGGACTATCCCCCAGGCCAGGATGCCACCCCGGTAGAGATAGGAAACAAGCTGCTCCCGGTAGAGGACGAAATTGTCGAAGAACGAATAGGCGTCAAAGCTGATGATGTCGGCGTCCGAACTCAGGGCCGGCTCCCAGTCCCCATTGGCGCAGATGTGAATGCCGCTGAGGCCGCCCGCTCCCTTGATCGAACCGATCAATTCCCGCACCCCTTCCAGGACCAGTGCACGGGAGATGCCGGCAAAAGCGGTGGATCCGAAATTTACCATACCCGGCTCATCGATAAAGATAATTGGTGCGACAGTTGTACAGAATTCCCTGAGCTGTTCCACTTGCCAGCGGGCTTTGCCGGCCAGCAATTTGACCAGCATATCCCGCAGGTTGTCATCATAGACCAGCGGTACCCCCTGATGATCCCTGATACCGATGCCCGCGGTGACCGGACCGGTGACTTGTCCTTTTACCGTCAGGGGGCGAAGCTCAGCCGATTTCAGTCTTTCTATGAGAACCGAAAACCCCCTGGCGGTGTCGTCTCCCAGCGCAAAAAATGAATCGTCCGGCAGCACCTCCACACTCTGACTGCTGATGAGATGTTCGTAAAACTCAGTCATTTCAGTAATAAAACCGTCCCGTTCACGATCGACAGAGCAGCTCGATCCCTGGTCGATGAGCCCTGGGAACCCGCTGACGAATTGCCGCACCATTCCTTCCTTTTCACGTTTTGGCAGTTGCGGCCACAAAGGAATCTCAGGTGTGTAGGTGAAAATCAGGTCTACGGCCTCGGCGTGGCTGGTGAGGGGAAGGCTGCCAATCAAGACAGGGAGGCAATTCGGAGTGAACATGGTACCTGTGGATATGAGCCTGAGGCCGGGCGCCCGATCCCTTGTCTGAGCGGGCTTTTACAAAATTGTGGGTAACCCGGCCGTTAATGTGGCGGGCAGAATGCCGGATCGTTTGCATTACCAGGGGATCATTCTATTTGAGTCGGGTATAATGTCAAGCTCGATGGCACCTTTCAGGAAACGGCATCATCCTTGAAGAATGATATGGACGATACGAAAGTAAGCTTAGATCATCTGGAGCAGGAGCTGCTGCTCCAGCTCAAGAAAGGACTCGTTCTCTCCGGGGATATACTGTTTTTTGCCGAGTCTACCTGCGGGTTGAGCCCTGAAGAAATTGAGGCGGCGCTGAAGGATCCCCGGTTCGAGGAGCGCGATGAACTGCTGGCCCTGATTTTTACCCCGGATGCGGCACTGCGGACAGCCCTCGAGCCCCTGCTTCAGGCCGAGCCAGCCCTCAGCAGGGCTCAGGTAGAGGCACTGGTGTCCAGGATGGCGCCAAAGATCACGGCGCTCCAGCTCCTGGTACCTGGGCGGATCCGTTTCGACCTGCCGGTTGAGCGCGGCGATCTCGACTACCTTGTCTCCAAGTTGTATCTAGACAGGCCTATCGACCGTAAACTGGCCGCCACGCTGAACGAATACCTGTCCCGGGAAAAGGTGCTCTCCTGCCGGCTGGTGCTTCGCCGTCGAAACACAACATATTCGCCTGCCAAAAGAGACTTTCTCTGCAATTTCATCGAAAAAGGCAGATCGCATGATGACCTTTTCATCCACCTATTCACCCTTGTAGTGAGGCTGCTTGCCGAGATTAATGACGATGGTTCGATCGAAAAGTATTTTCTCGGCCGGCGCCGGCAGCTGATAAAAACGCTTAGAGATATCAAAGAATTCGAGCAGAAAAGAGACCACTACTCGATGGAATACCTGATGATGCAGCGCTATCCGGTTCCCCATGAGAGCGAGGAACAGATTCTCAACCAGCTCTACATGGTAACGACAATCACTGAGGCGATTCTTGGCCTTCCCCCCGATCCGTCTTTTCAGGCTGACTTCAGAAATCTTGGTACCTATGGCCGCCGAAATGATATCTCACACATCTTCAGAGTGCTTTCCTGACCTCCCTTCTTTGCTGCCTTTCTGAACTTCCCGTACGCCCTTTGTCATCCATCTACTACAATGTAGTATTAGGGCGCAAATTTAGTTACTTAGGGTAATTTTTCGGGTATAATGAAAGTGCAAGAGTGCATTGTGCGCCATGGTGCGAACGAGGCACGTACACCAGGCCGCATTGCCTCGGCTTTCATAGCAGCAACTGATGGCCGAAACGAGAACAACGTGAAAGTGGGAGGTGAGGTTATGGCTTATCATGTTCGACTCAAAGACAAAAGATATCTGCTGACCGAGAAGGACCATCTGGTCCATGTCGATGCCTGGGACAGCGAGATCAGGGATTGGCTGGCCGGCAAGGCCGGGGTGGAACTCGGGCAGGAACATCTGGATGCCATCGAGTTCATCAGAAACACCTATACGAGGCGGAAAATGCACCCCAATCCCCGGGTCATTGCAGCCAACCTGGCCCAAAAATATGGGCCAGACAAAGGTACGCTGAGACACTTCTACAGCCTGTTTCCCAAAGGGGTGCAGCAGGCTTTCGCAATCTCGGGCGTACCGATGCAGGGATTCTGTTTCTAGGCTGATACCGAAGACCCGCGGTTGTCAACCCAGATTCGCCCAAAGACAAAGGCGGAGTACCGGCATACCCGGTACTCCGCCTTTTGTATGTGCTCTAATTGTTGTGGTTATTTGGATACCATGTTCTGGATTTCTTCGACAATCTCCGGGTTGGCCAGGGTCATGACATTGCCCACATCTCCTTTGTTGGAGATGGCTCCCAGAACCCGCCGCATGATCTTGCCTGAACGGGTCTTGGGCATATCCGGAACGATCCAGACGTTTTTACACTTGGCGATCTTGCCGATCTCAAAGACGATGGCATCGGCGACTTTCTGCTGCAATTCAGCCGATGCTTCGATTCCAGGTTTAAGCGAGACGTAAAGTTCCGGCTCCTTACCTTTGATCTCGTGAGCCACCGGGACCACCGCCGCTTCCGCTACTTCCGGCACGGTCAGGGCCGCCGACTCGATCTCCTTGGTACCGAGACGGTGGCCGGAGACGTTGATAACGTCGTCGATCCTACCCAGGATACGAACATAGCCGTCTGCGGCAACAACAGCGGCGTCACCTGTCAGGTACGGCCAGTCGCGCCAGTCCTTGCTGTTTGGGTTCTTGTTGTACATGCTGAAATAGGTTTTGACGAACCGGTCGCGGTCGCCCCAGATGGTCATAAAGCAGCCCGGCCAGGGATTCTGGATGCAGATATTGCCAGCCTTTCCCGTGCCGGCTGGCAGCTCCTCGCCTTCTTCATCGAACACGATCGGGTGAATTCCTGGAACTCCGCGGCCGGCGCTGCCCGGCTTCATCGGCTCGAGACCCGGTACTGTCGAGCAGAGAAAACCGCCGGTCTCGGTCTGCCAGTAAGTATCGACGATGACCGCCTCGCCCCTGCCGACGGCGCTGTGGTACCAGCGCCAGACTTCCGGTTCGATGGGCTCGCCCACCGTGGTCATATGCTTGAACTTGTAATTATATTTCGCCGGTTCGTCCGGCCCTACCTTTCTGAGTGCGCGGATCGCCGTCGGCGCGGTGTGGAAGATGTTGACATCGAGGTCCTGGGCGATTCTCCAGGAGCGGCCGGCATCCGGGTAAGTCGGAACGCCTTCGTAGATCACCGATGAGGCAGCCAGGGCCAGTGGTCCATAGACGATGAAAGAATGGCCGGTGATCCAGCCAATATCTGCCATACACCAGTACACGTCTTCAGGATGAATGTCCTGGATATATTTTGACATTGCGG
>JARFQM010000244.1 GCA_029287755.1 Desulfofustis sp.
TGTGTATAAGAGACAGGGCCGAGGAAGGTCTATCCGATTGGCTGCACAGCGCTGCTAAAGCGCATTGGCGCCCTCAAGTGATCAAGTTCGCCCGAAACTTCGTGGATGAAGGACTGATTGGGCGCGCGGTGACACGGGATATGGATTGGGGAATTGCGGTGCCGGTCCCCGGTTTTGAGGGCAAGGTCTTGTATGTCTGGTTTGAAGCGGTGATCGGCTATCTTTCGGCTTCGATAGAGTGGGCACATAATCGCGGAAAGCCGGATTTGTGGCGCAAGTGGTGGCAAAATCCAGCGGCGCGCGGCGTTTACTTCATCGGCAAAGATAATATTCCCTTTCATGCGATTTTCTGGCCAGCACAACTGATGGGCGCAAAAGGATTATATGCTGATGATCCGCAAGCACATCTAAATCTACCGTATGATGTACCGGCCAATGAATTTATGAACATGGAGGGTCGGAAAATCAGCGGCAGTCTCAATTGGGGCGTCTGGATGCTGGATGCGCTGGAGCGCTACGATCCTGATCCGCTGCGCTATTATCTAACTGCGGTGATGCCGGAAACGCGTGATAGCGATTGGAGCTGGCGCGGTTTCGTGGAGAGGAACAACACAGAACTGGTAGCAAATTGGGGCAACCTCGTGAACCGGGTTCTCAATATGACGAAGCGCTATTTTAAAGGTGTTGTGCCCGATCCAGGTGCGCTAAGCGAGGCCGACGCCTCCTTGTTGGCGGCTATCGACGAAGGCTTTGCAACGGTCGCGATGTATTACGATGGGTGTAAATTCCGGGCAGCGCTGCAAGAATGCCTGCGGCTGTCATCTTTGGTGAACCTCTATCTTGAAGAGAGCAGCCCCTGGACATCGGCAAAGACTGATCTAGCGGCTACCGGCCGATCACTTTACACGGCGCTGCAGGCCATAAGCGGTCTGAAGATATTGTGGGCGCCAATCCTCCCTTTTACCAGCCAGCAGCTGCATGAGATGCTGGGTGAGGAAGGGGAACTATTTGGCCGACAACTGGTCGAAACTTATGAGGAGTCAAGCCGCGCCCATGCGGCGTTGACGTATGATGGTACCCAGGCAGTTGGCCGGTGGGAACGGAGTGATGTACCAACAGGCCGGAAACTTCCCAAGCCAAAACCACTGTTTAAGCGGCTGGAGCCGACGGTACCGCAAGAGGAATTGCAACGTCTGCGGGAACAAAAGACGCATGAGTGACGATCAAAAAGTCATCTACTCGATGATCCGGGTGGGCAAGGTCGTTCCGCCCAACAACCAGATCCTGCGTGACATCTCGTTATCCTATTTTTATGGGGCTAAGATTGGCGTCTTAGGATTGAATGGCGCGGGAAAAAGCACGCTGCTCAAGATCATGGCCGGTATTGACGGTGACTATCTCGGCGAGACAGTTTTGGCTCCGGGCTATACCGTTGGTTACCTGGAGCAGGAGCCGCGGCTTGATGAGAACGCTACGGTCCGCAAAATTGTTGAGGAGGGCGTGCAGGAAGTCGTTGATGCAATTGCCGAGTTTGACGCACTCAACATGAAGTTCGCCGAGCCAATGTCAGATGAGGAATTAAACGCGCTGATTGAAAAGCAGGGCAAATTGCAAGATAAGTTGGATCATATGAATGCCTGGGATCTGGACAGCCGCCTGGAGCTGGCAATGGATGCGCTGCGCTGTCCACCCGGCGATACGCCAGTAAAAATCCTTTCCGGTGGTGAGCGGCGGCGCGTGGCCCTGGTGCGCTTGCTGCTTAAGCAACCGGATATTCTGCTGCTGGATGAACCGACAAATCATCTTGACGCGGAATCTGTGGCCTGGTTGGAACAGCATTTGCAGACATACCAAGGGACAGTGATTGCCGTCACGCACGACCGCTATTTCCTGGACAATGTCGCCGGCTGGATATTGGAACTGGATCGCGGGCATGGCATTCCCTGGAAAGGGAATTACTCTTCCTGGTTGGAACAGAAACAGAAACGGCTGGCCGTCGAGGAAAAGCAGCAGAGCGAACGGCAAAAAACGCTGCAACGGGAGCTTGAATGGATACGCATGTCCCCCAAGGGCCGGCGCTCGAAATCCAAGGCTCGTATCAACTCTTACCAGGATCTTCTTGATTCGGGGACCTCCGAAAAAGTCAAGGACCTGGAAATCTATATACCCCCGGGCCCGCGCTTGGGCAAAAAGGTGATCGAGGCGCACAATGTTAAAAAATGTTTCGGTGACCGGGTCCTGTTTGAAAACATGGAGTTTACCCTCCCGGCCGGCGGCATTGTCGGGGTTATAGGTCCCAATGGTGCCGGTAAATCAACGCTGTTCAACATGATCACCGGGCTACTCGAACCCGATGAAGGGACCATCAGTCTCGGTGATTCGGTGAAACTCTCTTATGTGGATCAGAGTCGGGAAACCCTGGCTCAGGAAAAAACAATTTTCGAGGCCATTGCCGAGGGGCAGGACACCATCTGGCTTGGTACTCGGGAAGTGAACAGCAGGGCCTATGTGGCCAGGTTCAATTTTTCCGGCTCCGACCAGCAGCAAAAAATATCACAGATTTCCGGCGGCCAGAGAAACCGGGTTCATCTGGCCAAAATGCTCAAAGAGGGGGGTAATGTCCTCTTACTCGACGAGCCCACCAACGATCTCGATGTCAATACCCTCAGGGCTCTTGAGGAGGCCCTCGAAAATTACCTGGGCTGCGTGGTGGTCATCAGCCATGACCGCTGGTTTCTCGACCGGATTGCCACCCATATACTGGCCTTTGAAGGAGACTCTCAGACCGTGTGGTTCGAGGGCAACTACTCCGATTATGAAAAGGACAGGAGAAAGAGACTTGGGGCGGCGGCCGACCAGCCTCAGCGCATCAAATACCGGCAGCTGACCAGGTGAGTCAAGCCTCAACGGTCCCTGTACCTAGCTGGTCGATTGATATAATCCCCTCCCTGACCATCACCACTCTGTTTCCCCGGTAAGTGAGGATGGTGGATGGCGGCAGTCGCTCAAGAGCGCCGTCATCAACGATAAGATCTATTGAGGAGGCGAAGCTGCGGTCAATCTCAGCCGCCGATATGGCCGGTTGTTCGCCGCTGACATTGGCGCTGGTGGCGGTGATTACCCCGCCCGCCCGGCGGCAGATTTCAGTCGCCACCCGATGGGAAGAAATCCGCACACCGATAGTACCGGTACCGGCAGTCAGCAGCTCAGGCAACGCTTTCTGGGCTTTAAAAATCAGGGTCAAGGGCCCAGGCCAGAAGCGCTGTATCAGCGGCCGATAGGCATCGGGAATATCACTTATTAGATGAGACAACCGGTCACATCCGTCAATCAGTACAAGAACCGGTTTGCTGGCAGGCCGCTTTTTTATCTCAAAAAGCCGCTCAAGGCTGCGGCTATTGAATGGATCGACTGCGAGTCCATAGGACGTCTCGGTAGGAATTGCCGCAACCCCCCCGGAACCGATTACAGCAGCAGCGATACCGCTGTAATCGGTTTGCTCTGAGACGATTATCTTACAACGTGATGTTTCTCGCCTTGTCATTTACTTCCTGGACCATTTTCTCTCTGAAACCGACGAGTTTTTTGGCGATTGCCCTGTCTTCAAGAGCTAAGATACGGCAGGCGAGAACGGCTGCATTCCTGGCCCCGGCCTTGCCGATGCCCATGGTCGCCACGGGAATCCCGGGAGGCATCTGTACGGTCGCCAGCAAGGAATCCAGGCCACCTAGAGGAGAGGCATCGAGGGGAACGCCAATGACCGGAAGATCAGTATGGGAGGCAATTACTCCCGCCAGGTGAGCCGCCATCCCTGCACCTGCAATGATAATTTTTACGCCCCGTTCAGCTGCACTGCTGGTATATTCCATAACTCTTGCCGGAGTGCGATGGGCTGAAGCCACGGTCATTTCACATTCGACCCCCATATCCTTGAGAAAATCGGCTGCCGCCCTCATCACCGGCAAGTCGGAATCGCTGCCCATCAGGATGCCCACTTGTGGTTTTTTCTCAACCGCATCCCTGCGGTTGAGCGCTTTGGCTCCTATGTCGGTGCGAAAAAAGCAACCGGTCCACTTAATCTCGTCAACACCCTTATAGGCTCTTGAGATTGCCGTTTGTAAATCTTTTCCGACTGCGGTTACGCCCAACACTCTGCCCCCGGCGGTCACCAAACGGCGATTTTCAATGGCGGTGCCAGCGTGAAACACCTCAACTCCTGTAATTGCGTTAGCCTTGCTTATCCCGCGAATCATCTTGCCCGTCTCATAAGACCCTGGGTAGCCGCCCGACGACATCACCACGCAGACGGTGGGGCGGGGATCGATTTTCATATCGATGGTGTCAAGCTTCCCATCGATAGCCGCCTCAAAAATGTCGACCACGTCGCTTTTCAATCTCATCAGCAATGGTTGCGCCTCAGGATCACCAAATCGGCAATTGAACTCGAGTACGTTTATCTTGTCCCCGCTGATCATCAACCCGGCATAAAGCATCCCTTTGTAAGGTCTGCCCTCAGCAGCCATTCCTCTAACCGTCTGCAGCATCACCTTTTCCATCACATATTCCGAGATCTCATCGGTGACCACGGGTGCCGGGCTGTAAGCCCCCATGCCGCCGGTGTTGGGTCCCTGATCATTGTCGAAAATAGGCTTGTGATCCTGTGAGGTGGGCAGAGGCAGCACACTTTTTCCGTCCGTAAAAGCAATAAACGAGGCCTCTTCACCTATCAAACACTCTTCAATTACGACCCGCTTGCCCGCTTCGCCAAACACTTTATCGATCATGATCTGATCGACGGCTTTCTTGGCCTCCTCCACGGTGGCAGAAACAATGACTCCTTTCCCGGCCGCCAGACCGTCCGCTTTGACAACAATCGGTGCACCGCATTTGTCGATGTACTTTTTGGCCTTTTTAGGATCTTTGAAAACTTTGAATTGAGCTGTTGGGATATCGTACTTGTCCAGAAATTCCTTGGTAAAGACTTTGCTGCCCTCGAGAATCGCCGCTTTCTGGGTTGGTCCGAATATACGAAGTCCTTTCTTTTCGAAATGATCAACGATTCCCTCCACCAGTGATGCCTCTGGTCCGACTACGGTCAGGTCTATACTGTTTTTAACCCCGAATTCTACCAGTTTCTTCACATCGGTAGCTGATATATCGACACACTCGGCAAGCTTTTTGATCCCCGCATTTCCAGGGGCACAATAGATTTTGTCAACCTTTTTGCTCTGCTTGATTTTCCATACCAGAGAATGCTCTCTTCCACCTGATCCTACCACCAGCACTTTCATGGGACCCCCTTCTTTTCTGAGTCAATAATTAAAGAGTTTTTGCTAAAATACCGGGCACTTAATATATCGGAAAAATAATCTTCGAGGAAAGATTATCGGCAGAGTTCCAGTCTAATAAGTTTATCCAAAATAGTCAGTCTAAATTACTGGCGGGGACTGAAATTCGCTCCATTTTCCAATTGACAAAAAAATTTTCAACGGGTAGATGAATGAATAGTCATTCACTTTTTATCTCACTGACACCTCCGTTATGAAATCGCTAGACAAGCACAACAAAATAATCGTATCCGCGACCAAAGTGTTCGCCAAGAAGGGCTTCTTCAACGCCAGAATATCCGACATCGCCAAAGAAGCAAAAGTTGCGGATGGAACGATTTACCTCTACTTCAACAACAAGTTCGATATTCTCATTTCGGTGCTGGAGGAAGAGATCGGCAAAATCATCGAACAGATCGAGAAGGCTATAGAGCAGGAGAGCGATCCGGTGAAAATGATGACCATTTTCATAGAAAAGCACCTTTCGGCCATGAAGCAGAATAAAAACCTGGCCGAAGTCATTCACATTGAACTGCGCCAGAGCGATCGACTGGTCAAGGAATACAGGAATACATCGTTCAAACAATATATCGATGTGATTTCGACTATTATCAAAAAAGGTCAGGAGGCGGGAATCTACCGAACGGACATCCTTCCCGATATTGCCAAGCGAGCCTTCTTTGGCGCCCTGGATGAGGTATCCAGGATCTGGACTACCCCAGGAAATGTTCAGTACACGGTGGAGGAAACCTCAGAACAGATTATCGCCCTCTTTCTGTCAGGAATGCAGACAAAAATCTGAGAAGTAAACAGCAGAGTTCAGGATACGTCTGAGGCGCTGATGTCCATTACCTCGAATTCTCTTTTTCCACCTGGTGTCTGAGCCAGGACCTCGTCCCCCACTTCCTTGCCGATCAAACTCTTTCCAAGAGGAGAAAGTACTGATATGGAGCCGTTTTTCACGTCCGACTCTTCGGGGCCCAGCAGCTGGTAGGTAATCTCTTCGTCGGTATCCAGGTCCAGCAGGCTTACTACCGTGCCAAAGACCACACGCTCACTGCTGACTTTGGTGCAATCTATCACCTCTGCCCTGCTCAGTTTATCTTTCAATTCGAGTATACGCCCTTCAATAAGACCCTGCCTCTCTTTGGCGGCATGATATTCGGCATTCTCCTTCAAGTCGCCATGTCCTCGGGCTACTTCGATAGCCTTCATTACCTCTATCCCGTCTTTTCTTTCTAGCCGGCCCAATTCATCCCTTAATTTTTGGTGGCCGGTTCGAGACATGGG
>JARFQM010000387.1 GCA_029287755.1 Desulfofustis sp.
ATCGTTGTCGAGATAGGAAAAGAATTCAATTTTACCAGCTGGGATGCGTTGAAAGGGAAGAAGGGAGTTACTGGAATAGGCGAGAGTTACGGCCAGATATTCGACAGTTTCATCGCTGACCACCTCGATGTCAGCTACTACCGACTCGAGCGTGCCATTGAAACGGTTAATCTGGGAATAGCGGACTATCTGATCATCGATCTCTACACCGCCCTGATCTATGCCCGACTGCTGCAGGGAGAGGACAGCATCACCATACTTGACCCGCCAGTCACCACAGAGAACTTTCACCTTGCAGTTGCCAAAGATTCTCCCTTGAACGAACACCTCGACGCCATCAATGAGAAACTGAGCGGGAAAATTGCAGCGGGAAAGGTTAACGAACTCGTGCTCGCCCATTTTGACAGATGGTATGAGAAAATTGCCAAACGATCCCAGTATCTGAGCAGGATGTCCCAAGAACGTTCAGCTGAACAGCAGGAGTACCTGATAAAGCAGGACGAGATAGCTCGGCAAAGGGTGCTGGAAACGATGATCAACCGCGAAGGCTTGCCCCCAGCCGTTGAATGAAACTGCTTTGGGTTTGCTCTGTACGATTCAGGTTCCTCACCTGATACCTTTCTCCCCGTTCTCGGCTGCTGGTCTGTTTCTTGATAATGGATAGTTCACCGATCGATCTCTTCTATCTCTGGGACAAACTGATCTGGCCGCTCTGCAGGTTGTTGATTTTCATTTCCATCGGTCTGATCATAGCCAATCTTCTCGAATCCCTGAACTGGACTAGACGCATCAGCTTACTGGCGAGACCGTTGATCAGGTTCGGCCATCTGAGCGAGCAGGTCGGTGCCGCCTTCTCCATGGCCATCGTTTCCGGAGTCGCGGCCAACACCATGCTTTCCGAAGCTTACGAAAAACAACAAATTGACAGAAAGGAACTCATCCTGGCCAACCTGTTCAACTCTCTGCCCACCTATTTCCTTCACCTGCCGACAGTGATCGTCATCACCCTTCCGCTTATTCGCGGAGCGGCCTTGATCTATGTGGGTATTACCTTTGGAGCCGCCCTTTTAAGAACACTTGCCATCGTCCTGGTGAGCCGATTCCTGCTGCCCGCACCTAATGTTCCCGTTGATTTGCAGGATGCTCAGCCGGAGGCCAGGGACTGGTCGGCCGTGGCCAGAAAGACCTGGAAACGGTTCAAGAGGCGGATGAAGAAGATCGTGGTTTTCACGGTGCCAATCTATATCGTCATATTTATCATGAACCGGCTCGAGTTTTTTGCTACGCTCGAGACTTTTCTCTCCTCTCACCTCGACTTCATCCCTTTCCTCTCTCCACAGGGAATGGGAATCATTGCCTTGATGATAGCCGCCGAGCTCACCGCCGGGCTCGCCGCGGCGGGCGCCCTGCTGCAGGATGGGGTAATGAACTACAACGAGATAGTCTTCGCCCTGCTGATCGGCAACATCCTTTCCTCACCTCTGCGGGCAGTCAGGCATCAGCTGCCCTATTATGCGGGAATTTTCAAACCCAAACTTGCCGTGGAACTCATTATCTACAATCAGGGCTTTCGCACCATCAGCCTTATTCTTGCCGCACTCTGCTATTTCCTTGTTGTGCTCGCCTGAACGGAAAGGGCGCACCCCGCAGCCTGGGTGAACCGTGAGCAGGCAGCGCGGCGACCAACGCCTTGTGCGGGGATGGATTGGCATTGCGTCGCCAGGAAGCGCTTCCAGTTGACAAAAGAGCGCGATACCGGTAGAACCTCACGTTAGAGTATCAGGTACCAGTTGAGCATTGCTCTGGTTTAATAGGGAACTCCGTGAGATTCGGAGACGGGCCCGCCGCTGTAACCGGGACGAACGCTGTATCAGGCCACTGACGGTCACCGTTGGGAAGGCGCAGCAAGTAGACTGAACCGGGAGTCAGAAGACCTGCCTGATTGGAAGTGCTGCCTGTGGCGCCGGACAGCACCCCAAAAAGATACGAGGAAAAAAGGGCATCCCCGGGTCACTATCTGGTCCGGGGATTTTTTATTGGCGGTCGAGCCCACATTATCTTCCGGTACAACCCTATTACACTCCATGAATCAGGCTCCTGGTAAAATCACCAAAGGTGCATCGTCACATACCTTTTCAAGCAGCCCCGGCCTGCTGACGCTTGTGATTTTGACAGGAGTGCTCGGCGCCGCAATGATTTTTTCAGCGGGACTTGGCTTTATTGAAATTTCTCCAGGGGAAATTTTACAGATCATTGCGGCCGCACTCGGTGGTCACCTGCCCGACACCATTGACGCGAGTTATCCTTTTGTCATCATGGAGGTGCGCTTGCCGCGCATCATTACCGCGGTCCTGGTGGGCGGAGGATTGGCCGTGGCCGGCTGCATCTTCCAATCGCTGCTGCAGAACCCGCTGGCTGATCCGTACACGCTTGGCATCTCTTCGGGGGCTGCATTTGGAGCCTCGATTGCGATTCTGCTGCTCATTGTCGGCAGTGCCCTGCCGTCTTCATTGATTATACCCTTATTTGCTTTCGGGGGTGCCCTGCTTACTTTGGTGGCCGTATTTTCTCTGGCGGCGCCCTCGACGCGCTTGTCCTCCAACAGTTTGATTCTCGCCGGCATTATCATTTCGGCCATTCTTTCGGCCGGCATCAGCCTGATAAAATTTTTGGCCGACGAACAGGTAAACGCGATAATTTTCTGGCTGATGGGCAGTTTTATCGGCAAGGATTGGGCCGACGTCCTGCTGCTGTCAATCCTGGTGTTGCCCTCTACCCTTGTCCTGATGCTCTTTTCAAGAGAAATGGATATTATGACCTTCGGGGATCGAACCTCGGAGGCCTTGGGCATAGACACCACCAGGATCAGAAGGTTCGTGCTGATCGTCGCCTCCCTGTCCACCTCCGGCTGCGTGGCTGTATCAGGCATCATCGGCTTCGTCGGCCTGATTGTGCCCCATTTTGTCAGAATGATCCTGGGGCCTTCCAATACAATGCTTATACCCGTCAGCTTTCTATGCGGTTGCATTCTGCTGCTTGGCGCTGATACCGTGACCAGGGTACTGCTGCCCACCGAGATTCCCATCGGTGTCCTGACCGCCCTGATCGGCGGGCCTCTGTTCTGCTATATTTTCAGGAAAACCCAGCTTCAGAGGTGGCGCTGATGCGAGACTCCAGAGGCTGGGAACTTGAAAACGTGTTTTTTTCATACGGTGCGGCGCCTTGTCTGCAAGAGATTTCCATGACCCTGGAGTGCGGTCGCTTTTATGGATTAATTGGTCCCAACGGCAGCGGGAAATCGACGCTCATCGACCTGCTTTCCGGCTATGTGAAAGCGGACCAGGGTACTATCAGGCTGAACGGTCGCCCCCTGCACTCCATGCAACGCCTGGAGCTTGCCGCCCTGCTGACGGTGGTGCCCCAGAGATTCGCCTTCAATTTCGACTTCAACGTCTATGAAACCGTGATGATGGGGCGTTATCCCCATATTTCACGATTCTCCTCCCCCGCTCAAAACGATCATCGCCAGGTATCTGAAGCGCTTGCGCTTCTCGATGTTGCAGATCTGGCCCAACGCTCGATCAGAAAACTATCAGGGGGAGAAACCCAGCGGGTGATGATTGCCCGGGCGCTGGTTCAGGATACCGACTTTATTCTACTCGATGAGGTGACCGCCAATCTTGATATCAACCATGCCATCGCCATCATGCAAACCATGAAGGGGCTGGTGAATGAAGGAAAAACGGTTATCGCCGCACTCCATGATCTGAATATGGCTCTGAGTTTCTGCGATCACATCCTGGTTCTGAACAACGGCCGATTGCACCGCCGGGGAAGGGCCACGGACGTGATCGACGAGGACCTGGTCGCCGATATCTACCAGGTGAGCTCTGAAGTCATCTGCGGAAATGACGGAAGTGTCCACCTCTCCTTCAAGTATCAATGAAATGCTGATGACTGGCCCTCGCCTCATGGTTTCCAGGTACCTGACAGCGCTGCTGATCGGGCTGCTCTTCTTGTCAGTACGCCAGGGCAGCGCCTCCGAGATTATCGACAGTGTCGGCACTGCCCATACTTTTTCCACCCCGGCCAGTCGGATAATTTCACTGTACCCGGCCCATACGGAAAATCTGGCAGCCATTGGTGCCCTTGACACCTTGATCGGTATTTCCACTTCAGACACCTATCCGACCGCAGTCCTCGATAAACCCAGATTCTCCTACCACGATTCGGTGGAAAAATTCATCCAGGCCGCTCCTGACTGTGTGCTGATACGGCCGATGATATCACGCTCCAATCCAAACCTGATCGATAAACTGAGAGACTACGGCATCAGAATTGTATCGCTGCAGCCGACCACGGTGACCGAGCTCTACGAGTACTGGCAGACACTTGGAAAAATAGCGGGTTTTGAAGAGCGGGCGCGGGAAATGATTTCTTCTTTCCAGGGGGAAATCGAAAGCATCCGGACTTCTGTGGCCAAGATTCCTGCCGAACTTCGTCCCCGGGTCTATTTCGAGTCGATTCACTCTCGGATGAGAACCTTTGCCCCCGAATCGATCGCAATTTTCTGCCTGACCACCGCCGGGGGAATCAACGTCGCCGAAGACGCCGTCTCCCGCCGGGGTACAAACATCGCCGGCTACAGTAAAGAACGTATTCTGGCAAAAGCGGATAAGATCGATGTCTACCTCGCCCAGTCAGGGCGAATGAACCGGGTCAGTGTCCAGCAAATTAGCGATGAACCAGGTTTTGGCGCCCTGAAGGCCGTCCGCAGCGGCCGAGTCTATCTCATCGATGAATATCTGGTGTCGCGGCCGACCCCGCGTCTTCTGCAGGGTATCAGGACGATTCACCAGTTGCTATATCCAGGCTAACCTTCAACCAAATTGAATATTATGAGTGGAACTCTCTACATTATCGGAACCGGCCCAGGCGACCCGCAACTGCTCACCTTGAAAGCAGTCAACATTTTCACCAGCTGTCCGGTGATCATCGCCCCCCACGGCGCGAGAAACGGTTCTTCTACAGCGCTGGCTATTGTCTCTGAAGCGGTTTCACTGGCCGGCAAAACGGTCGTAGAGCTGCACTTTCCTATGAAAAAGATTAGAAGCGGCCACGATCCTGCCCCGGAAATCCTTGCCGCCTGGCGGCATGCCGCGGAGCAGGCGCTCTACTACCTGGACCAAGGGCAAAACGTCTGTTTTCCGACCCTGGGAGATCCGGCCATCTACTCCACCGGCTACTATCTCTATGAAACGATCTGCGGGATCAGAGATGACGTAACGGTACAATTCGTACCCGGGGTGGCCGCCATGAGCAGCTGCTCAGCAGCCCTGGCCACGCCTATCTGCCTCGGCGACGAGATGGTCGC